>JBFJMM010000021.1:0-16485 GCA_041633885.1 Porticoccaceae bacterium | reverse complement strand
GAGCGCACCATGACTGATCGCTATGCGGTATTTGGCAACCCCGTTGAACACAGCCTGTCACCGGCGATACACGGGGCCTTCGCCGCCCAGTTCGGCGTGGATATGACCTACGTTCGACAATTGGTGGCGGTCGGGGGGTTTGACGCGGCGGCTGGGGAATTTTTCCAAGGTGGCGGTATGGGGCTGAATGTCACCGTGCCGTTCAAACAGGATGCGTGCCGTTTTGCGACCTGTTTGACCGAGCGGGCCAGGCGCGCGGGGGCGGTTAACACCCTTGCGCTGCACGACGGCCGCGCCATACTGGGCGACAATACAGATGGTGCTGGGCTGGTGTCTGATATCACCGGCAACCTCGGTTGGTCCATCGCGGGCAAGCGGTTGCTGATACTGGGAGCGGGCGGTGCGGTGCGCGGCATTTTGCAACCAATACTCGCGCAGAGTCCGCAGGAAGTGGTGATTGCCAATCGTACCGTGGCGAAGGCGCAACGGCTGGTGGGAGAGTTTACCCCGCTGGGGTCGTTAAGTGCCGTGGCCCCCGACAATTTGGTCAGCCTGAAATCCTTTGATGTGGTGATCAATGGCACCAGCGCCAGTCTGGGGGGCGATTTGCCACCGTTGCCCGACAGCCTGCTGGCGCG
Organism: Porticoccaceae bacterium; assembly: GCA_041633885.1. Classification (GTDB taxonomy): domain Bacteria; phylum Pseudomonadota; class Gammaproteobacteria; order Pseudomonadales; family Porticoccaceae; genus JBFJKD01. The sequence continues at coordinate 15,847 of JBFJMM010000021.1, read as the reverse complement.
CAACGCGCACTGCTACGACATGATGTACGGGGCCGTCCCTACGGTATTTATGAACTGGGCAACACGGCGTGGCGCGGTCGCCGTCGCCGACGGGCTTGGCATGTTGGTGGAGCAGGCGGCAGAATCTTTTTTCCTGTGGCGGGGTTTACGCCCGGCCACCGCACCCGTGATAGCGTCCCTTCGAGCTTCGTTAACGTAGTCGGCAAACCTGGCCAGCAGCGTTGCGTAGCGAGGTGCTCGATCAGCTAATAGGATTTCGGCAGGCCGAGAACTTTTTCCGCGATAAAGCATAATATCAATTGGGGGCTAATCGGTGCCAACCGATGGATCAGGCATTCCCGGAGATATCGCTCCACATGATATTCTTTGGCGTAACCCATGCCGCCGAGGGTCATTACTGCCTGTGTACATGCCTTGAAAGTGGCTTCGGCGGCGAAATACTTGGCCGCGTTTGCAAACGCGCCGCAGTCCTCGCCGTTGTCGTAGGCGGTGGCGGCGCGAAACACCATCAGGTTGGCGGCTTCCAGTTCGATCCAGTTTTCCGCCAGGGGATGTTGAATGCTCTGGTTTTGCCCAATCGGTCGGTTAAACACGACCCGTTGGTTGGCGTAGGTGACCGCCTTATTGAGAGCGGCGCGGCCGAGGCCGACCAGCCCGGCGGCGATTAGAATGCGCTCCGGATTCAAACCGTGTAGCAGATAGCGAAAGCCCTTACCTTCCTCGCCGATACGATCTTCCACGGGTATTTTTAATCCGTCGATAAACAGCTGGTTGGAGTCCACGCACTTGCGCCCCATCTTGTCTATCGCGCGTATTTCCACGCAACTGCGATCGAGGTCGGTGTAAAACAACGAGAGCCCATCGATTGGTCGCGGGGTCTCGTGCTCGGGACGGGTGCGCGCAATCAACATTATTTTATTGGCAACCTGCGCGGTGGAGGTCCAGGTTTTGTGGCCGTGCACGATATAATGATCGCCGTGGCGCACCGCGGACGTCGTGAGACGGGTCGTATCCAGCCCGGTGTTTGGTTCGGTTACGGCGAAACAGGGAATATGTTCGCGGCGTATAACCGGTGGCAACATGCGCTGCTGTTGCTGTTCGCTACCAAAGACAGCAATCGGGTTGACCCCAAATAATGGGATAGCAATTGACGACACCCCGCCATTGGCGGCACCGGATTCCGCAATAGCCTGCACCATGACGGCCGCAGCGCTGATGCCCAAACCGCTGCCGCCGACCTCCCTGGGCATGGCAATTCCAAGCCAGCCCTGGTCGGCGAGGGTGCGACAAAAATCCTCCGGAAACTGACCATCCGCATCGCGCGCCAACCAGTACTGGTCGTCAAATCGGGCGCATAATTTTAGTATGCTGTCGCGAATCTGTTGTTGCTCTTCCGAAAAAGCGAAGTCCATTAGCGATTACCTGGGCTGGCCTGATTGGGCCTGGGTTAATACCGGCCACCAGTATGGCCGGCTGGCTCTGTGCCAACCAATGGCAGCGTTTAAAATATGCGGTGCAGATGGCGTGTTCCCTGGCCTTAACAGCAGTACCATAGAAAAATTAACGGATCCCTCGATGTGCTGGTCAGGCGTTTTGACGAGACCGACCGGGCTACTTGGAGCTCGCGGTGTGCACAGCGTCCGCGGAGGCCTGTTGTTCGCCACTCGGTAGTACCAGCTGCCTGGTGTCAAGCAGTGCGGTAAGTTGCTCCAGGCTGAGTGGCGCACTGAAATAAAATCCCTGTAAATAATCGCATCCCGCCTCTTCCAGATACGCTACCTGATGTAACTGTTCGACACCCTCCGCGGTGGCACTGAGTTGATAGGAATGGCTGAGCAACAATATCACGTCCACGATTTGCAGGTGGCCGCTTTTGGTGGCAATTTCCGCTACGTAGTCCTGGTCTATTTTAAGTCGGTGTACCGGCAGATCCTTGAGCTGGTTAAGGGAGGTGAAGCCCTTGCCGAAATCGTCGAGTATCAGGGTAACGCCGGTGTCTTTCAATCGTGAAAAAATATCGAGAGAGCGTTCATCATAGTCAACCAGCTTTGTTTCAGTGATTTCGAACTCGATGCGCCGGGGCTCGATGGTATACCCCTTCAAACTGGCAGCGACAAATCCTGGAAAGGAGAGGTTGCGCATTTCAGCGGCGGAAATGTTAATCGACAAATTTATGTCCGGGTAGCCCTTGTGCCCCCAGTGGTTGAGTAATTCCAGTGCCTTGCTTACCAACCAGGCATCAATTTCTTTGATGATCCCGGTCGATTCCGCAACGGGAATAAACTCCTGCGGTGGTATGGCGCCGAGCAGTTTGCTGTTCCAGCGCAATAAAATTTCGGCACCAATGATGCGATGTTCGCCGCGATTGACGTAGGGCTGAAACAGTAGTTCGAATTCATCCTCAAGCAGAGCATGACGCAACGCCTGTTGAATATTGCGCTGCCTGGCGAGTTTGTTGGAGATATCCTGAGAAAAAAAACAGTAGGTGTTTTTGCCGCTGACCTTGGCGTGGTACATCGCAGCATCGGCGTGCTGGATGAGCTGTTGTGGACCGCTGGCATCATCTGGAAATACCGCGATGCCGATGGAGGCCTCAATATGAACAACCTGACCCTCGAACACAATGGGCTCCCGGGCGTTCTCCAGCAGGCGCTCTGCAACCACGGCCGCGGAAAAATTGTCTTCCAGGGAAGTCAACAGCACGGCAAATTCATCGCCGGCGAGACGCGCAATGCTTTGCGCGGCATCGCTTTCGCCGAGAAAGGACACCAGGTCACTGGTGCGCACCGTATTCTTTATACGTTCCGCAAACTCGACCAGTACCCGGTCGCCAAAGTGGTGGCCGTAACTGTCATTAATAAATTTGAAGTTGTCCAGGTCGATAAACATGACCGCCAGACTGGCGTTGGAGCGTTGTGCCGATGCCACAATACGAGCCAGATAGGTGGCAAACAGGCGGCGATTGGCCAACCCGGTCAGGGCGTCGAAATACGCCATGTTCTGAATCTGGCTGCGGGCCTCGTGCTCAGCGGTTAACACCTTCTCAAAGGTGGCGGCTAACTGGTTGATCTCCACCGCCGCGTAATCTTTTTTTAGAGAGACATTTTCGCCATCGGCTGTGGATCTGACGTCCCGGGCTAATTGTCTGATCGGCAAAGCCACCAGGCGATTGATAAAAAATGTGGTTAAAAATACACACACTGTGACGGCGAGGGCTGTGACAATGAGCGCGAGGATGGAGAGCTGGCTGTTGATGTCGTTGCGTGGCCGTTGCCGGGTGAAAGTGATGAGTTTATTACCGGACAGGCTGGTGGCCACATACAGCAGGGATTGCCCCGAAACATTGACAATATGCGCGTCGCCATCCGTGGTCAAGGATCCATGGTTTTGCATGAAATATGCCACAAGATCTGCGTTTTCACTGGCGCCAAAAAGAGGCTGGTCGTTGGCGCTTAGCAACAAAAAATTCACCCCGTCTAATTCACTATGTTGTGCGGCAAGATTCGTGACCGGGGTTAATTTCGAGGTAAATATAAAATAATGGTGTTCGCCCTCCCAGTGTTGAGGGTTGGTGCGGCGATAAACTAAAAACATGCTGGGCGTGCCCTGTTGCAGGGCGTATTCAACAAAAAAGGGTTGTTTGGAGTTAATGACGGCGCTGCGCAGCGCATCGGGTAGCATTCCCGTGCGGTTGGTACTCGCGCTCATCGGGATTGCTGGGCCGCCGGTGTCCCGTCCGGAGTCGGTATGCCGGGTCCCCAACCATTCGCGGTTGGCAGCGAGTAGAGTTGCCCCCGCAGAATCGAGAAGCTGGATTTGATCAAAGTGGGGATAACCGTCGAAAACGCGATTAAAAAGCGCTAACAGGTCCTTTTCGGTATCATCGGTTTCGGGCGCATTGCCGCGGAGCTGCTCCGATGACATGCGCATATGGCGCTCCCGTGCTGACGAATAGGCGCTAAATTCCGTCGAGCGGGCGAGCAACTCGGCACCCGCTTGCGCGGTGCTGTGAAACTGTTGCAGCTGTGCGCTAAAGGAGCGCGCGAGAGCGGTGACCAGAGACGTCTGTTTTTGGCTGACGGCGTCGTTTATCAACAACACACCGCCCAGACCCAGGCTCAGTAGCGCAAGCACGAAGACCGGAATAATCCGGGTCAGGACAAGTACTCTGAGATTCATCGTTTACAGGCCAAATAGCGGTGATCCATCGCCGGTACTCTATGTATTGAAGTAACTTTGCAGATGCTTTTGGGGCGCATGTGATAACCAGAAAATAGCCTTCTGGGATTTTTTAGTTGTTCGATGCGGGCTGCGCCTGTTTGCCCTGCGTGCCTTCCGTTGACCGCTGCAAGTGTCGCCGTTCGTTGTTGGGGGGCGAAAAGCCGGTGAAGCAGGTGTCATCCGACCGGCCAGTTTACAACATATCCCCCCAAAACGCCTGCACTATACTGATTGCGGCCAGAGGCGCCGTTTCGGTGCGTAGAATACGGGGTCCAAGTCGCAGGGGCGTAAATCCAAGGTGCTGTGCGGCGTTGACTTCGTCGTCTGTCAACCCGCCCTCCGGACCGACCAGTAACGCCACGGAAACTGGAATGAGACTCCTGGACAAGGGTGCAGAATTTGCGCTGGTGGGGTGCAGCACCAGCTTGACATCGGCCGCGACCGACAACCACTCCTGACAGGCCACGGCTGGCACAATGGCGGGCAGCCGATTGCGACCGCTCTGCTCGCAGGCGCTGATAGCCACTTGCCGCCAGTGCTGGCATTTTTTTTGTTGTCGCTCGGCACTGAGCCGTACTTCCGTGCGCGCGGTGATCAGTGGGGTAATTTGCGCGACGCCCAGCTCGGTGGCTTTTTGAACCACCCAGTCAAAACGATCACCTTTGGACAGCGCCACGCCCAGATGAACCGTGAGAGGTGACTGGCGGTCGCTGTCGGAAAAATGGCCCACCAATATATTAGCTTGCTTGGGGGAGCCACCGCTCAGGGTTGCCGCGTACTCGCCCCCAGCGCCGTTAAACAGGGTAACGCTGCTGCCTGGCACGAGGCGCAATACGGCGACGATATGGCGGGACACGCCGGGTTCAAGGGCGATTTCCATGCCCGTCGCCAGAGGCTGGTCGGTAAAAAATCGCGGTGTACGCATGTCAGGTGTCTGGCTGTGGCGTAATATCGAGATTGTCCACAATCGCACAGGTGGGGTGAGACTGGTTCATGGTGTAAAAATGCAGCCCCGGTGCACCACCGGCGAGTAATTTTTCGCACAGCCGCGTCACCACTTCGCAACCAAATGCCAGTACATCGGCCGGATTGTCACCGCAGGCGCGCAGACGTTGCTGTAACCACCGGGGGATTTCCGCGCCGCAATTAGCGGAGAAACGCAGTAAATTTTGCACGTTGGTAATGGGCATCACACCCGGCACGATGGGTTGGTCAATCCCCGCTTTTTGACAGTGATCGACAAAATAAAAATAGGCATCCGGGTTGTAAAAATACTGGGTAATGGCGGCATTGGCCCCCGCTGCGAATTTTTCCCGCAACCAGTGAATGTCGTCCTCGTAATTTTTTGCTTCGGGATGAATTTCCGGATAGGCCGCGATATGGATGCAAAAAGAATCGCCAAAATGTTTGCGAATAAATGCGACCAGTTCGTTGGCGTGAACCAGGTGTGTGGCGCCGCCCATGCCCGACGGCAAATCGCCGCGCAATGCGACCAACTGGCGGATGCCGGCCTGCTGGTAGGTGCCGAGCAGGTCGAGAATAGCATCCTGGTGAGCGCCCCCAAACGACAGGTGCGGGGCGACGGGTTGTCCAGCAGCCTGTATGCGCAGCACGGTATCGCGGGTATTATCCCGGGTAGAACCACCGGCACCGTAGGTGACGGAGAAAAAATCGGGCTGATAGCGGCTTAGTGCGGCACAGGTTTGCACGAGTTTTTCCTCCCCCTGCGGGGTTTTCGGTGGGAAAAATTCGAAGCTTAAAGGGTGGTGCGCTGACATGGTCTGAGTATTCTCCCGATAGGCAAAAAAATATTTTTATAGATGTTAGTAGCGATAATTTTCGCTTTTAAACGGGCCGTCCAACGGCGTGTTGATATAATCCGCCTGCTCCCGAGTCAGGCGCGTGATCACGCCACCAAATCCCCTGACCATATGGGCGGCGACTTCTTCGTCGAGATGCCTTGGCAGTACCTCGATGCGCAGGTGCGCTTTTTGATCCGCCGGGTCGAGCGCGGCAAACTGCTGTTGGTACAAATGGATTTGCGCCAGCACCTGATTGGCAAATGAACCGTCCATGATACGGCTGGGATGGCCGGTGGCATTGCCGAGATTGACCAGTCGTCCCTCCGACAGCAGGAGCAGATAATCGTTATTGGCGGCGGCCTTGTCGCGGGCGCGATAAATCTTATGTACCTGGGGCTTCACTTCTTCCCAGTACCAGTTTTTACGCATAAAGTCGGTGTCGATCTCATTGTCAAAATGCCCGATATTGGCCACCACGCAGCCGGGCTTTAACGCCGCCAGAATAAAGCGGTCGCAGACGCGGATATTGCCGGTGGTGGTTACCAACAGATCAATCTGTGACAGCAATTGCCGGTTGATACCGTCTGCGGTGGCGGTGTTAATGCCGTCGCTATAGGGCGACACCACTTCGTAGCCATCCATGCAGGCCTGCATGGCGCAAATGGGATCAATTTCTGTAATGCGTACGATCATGCCCTCCTGCCGCAGGGATTGGGCCGATCCCTTGCCCACGTCGCCGTAGCCGATCACCAGCGCTTTTTTTCCCGCCAGCAGGTGGTCCGTGGCGCGCTTGATAGCATCGTTAAGACTGTGGCGACAACCGTACTTGTTGTCGTTTTTGGACTTGGTGACCGAGTCGTTCACATTAATGGCTGGAACCCGCAGTTCCCCCCTGGCCAGGCGTTCATACAGGCGGTGGACGCCGGTGGTGGTTTCCTCGGTGATGCCGTGCACATGGTCGAGCACCTGGGGATATTTCTGGTGCAGTATTTCAGTGAGATCCCCCCCGTCGTCCAGCACCATATTGGCGTCCCACGGCTGGCCATCTTTCAAAATCGTTTGCTCGATGCACCACAGATATTCCTCTTCGGTTTCACCTTTCCAGGCGAACACCGCGGTGCCCGCGGCGGCAATGGCCGCGGCGGCGTGATCCTGTGTGGAGAATATATTGCAGGACGACCAGCGTACTTCCGCACCCAGGGCGTTTAATGTTTCGATTAACACCGCGGTCTGCACGGTCATATGGATACAGCCGAGGATTCTGGCGCCCCGCAGGGGTTGCGTGGCGCGATACTGTTCGCGCAGGGCCATCAGCGCGGGCATTTCCGTTTCGGCGATCTCGATTTCCCGCCGCCCCCAACCGGCGAGGTTGATATCGGCGACTTTAAAGTCGGAGGTGCTCAGTGGGGCGTTTGCATTTTTGCTGGTCATGTTAAAAATCCGTGATGTGCGTCAGGTTAAAAAGGCTGTGTTACAGCGCGGCTCTCAGTAGCGCCGCTTTATCGGTGCGCTCCCAGGTAAAATTCGGCTCTTCACGACCGAAGTGTCCGTAGGCGGCGGTACGCCGATAAATGGGCCGCTTCAGGTCGAGCATCTCGATCAGGCCCCTGGGGCGCAGATCAAAATGTTCGGTGACCAGCTGCGCGATGGCGTCATCGGATAGTTTGCCGGTACCAAAGGTATTGATGGCAACGGACGTCGGTTCCGCCACCCCGATGGCATAGGAGATCTGTATTTCACAGCGCTCCGCAAGTCCCGCGGCCACGATATTTTTGGCGACATAGCGCCCGGCGTACGCGGCCGAGCGATCCACCTTTGATGGATCCTTGCCGGAAAATGCGCCACCGCCGTGGTGGGCCATGCCGCCGTAGGTGTCCACGATAATCTTGCGCCCGGTCAACCCACAATCCCCCATGGGCCCGCCGATAATGAATTGTCCGGTGGGATTGATATGGTAGCGGGTACCCCCGTGCAACCATTCAGGGGGCAGGGTGGGCAAAATAATTTCCGCCATCACGGCCTCCTGTAGATCCTTCAGGCCAATAGCGGAGCTGTGTTGTGTGGAGAGCACCACCGCATCAATGGCCACCGGTTTGCCGTTTTCATAGCGCAACGTGAGCTGACTTTTTGCGTCTGGTCGCAGCCAGGGCAGCGCTCCGCTTTTGCGCACTTGCGCCTGCCGCTCCACGAGCCGATGAGCGTAGTAAATCGGCGCCGGCATCAGCACCTCGGTCTCGTTGGTGGCGTAACCGAACATCAGCCCCTGGTCGCCCGCCCCCTGTTCTTTATGGTCGGCTTCATCCACGCCCACCGCGATGTCGACGGATTGTTTGCCGATGGCGTTGATAACCGCACAGGAGGCACCGTCGAAACCGACCTCTGAACTGTTGTACCCGATGTCGAGAATCACCTGGCGTACCACCTCTTCGAGATCGACGTAGGTGGAGGTGCGCACCTCCCCGGCAATAATCGCCATACCGGTTTTAACCATCGTTTCCACCGCCACCCGGGCGTCGCGGTCGTCCCTCAGGATCGCGTCAAGTACCGCGTCGGAGATCTGGTCCGCCATCTTGTCGGGATGTCCTTCGGAAACCGATTCCGACGTAAAAATACGATAGTTACTCATGTAGCGAATCCCCTTAGGTAATCTGCCCGGAAGCAGGGTGGTAAAATTGTCTCAACTGCACGCGAAAGCCATTGCGTAGCGCCACGTGCAGGCTGTCGCCGTCCGACAGGCCGTGCATAAGCGCCCACTGGGTCAGCTGCCCGGGCTCGAATCCCAGCCACAGATCGCCGCACGCGCTGCGCGCCCAGTCCTGATCGTGATCGCACAGCTCGGTAACCACCAGAGATCCCCCCGGCTGCAGTGAAGCGGCCAGATCCGCGATGACCGAAGCCGGCGAGGAGGTGTGGTGCAGCACCATGTTCAGGGTAATCAGGTTGAATTTGGGGCCGGTTTGGCGGGCCGTGGTGGCGTCGCCGTGCACAAAGGAAATATTGGCCAGCTGGTGTTGCTCGGCAAGCAGACGGGAGCGATTCAACATTTCCTGTGCATTGTCGATGGCGGTAACCTGGTTGAAGCGCTGCGCCAGCTCGATTAACAACTCGCCCTCGCCGGGGCCCACTTCGAGGGCGTTGTCGCCGCCGCGGGGCAAAATAGCATCGATAAACTCGACCACCGTCGCCCCGTACTGACTATAGCCGGCAATCAGGTCCTGCTGCGCGCGAAATTTATCCGCGTGGCGGCGAAAGAATTCCCGCGAACTTTCGGCCCGCGTTAATTGCACCTGTTGCACGTTTGCCGCGAGGTGGCGTGGCAGCACGCAGCGGTCGAGCTGCGCATACAGCGCTTCGCGCAGCGCGAGCGGAATTTGGTTGCCACCGAGTGCGCGGTGGTAAAAAACAAAGGTGCCCTCGCGGCGGGTGCCGACCAACCCCGCATTGGAAAGTATTTTCAGGTGGTGGCTAAGGCCAGGCTGGGGCATGGCGAATATGCGGCTCAGCTCAAGCACGCCGAACGCATCGTTGCGAAGAACCTGCAATATGTGCAGGCGCAACGGGTCGCCGGCCGCTTTACAAAGCAGTGCGGTCGCGTCGAGTTGGTTATCGCCCGTGGCGGTGGGTGGCGCGCGCCGCAGCGGGCTGGAACTTGAAGTCAGGGCTGCCATCGGCGCACTTTAAACGATTTGTCGATATATATCAAAATAAATTGATATATCGATAAGAGTGATATAGTCGGTGAAATCCCTCCAAACTGTGGCGAATAAAGACAAAATGTCAAAAAACTCGCCGTTGGGGACAGCAATTCTTTACTGCTTGGCCGGAGTACGGGAAAATACGCGCACTTTTTTGCTCGCCAGTGACCGCGCTCCTGGGTCGGTGTGGCGCGCAACCTGCCGTCCGACCGGCGTTGTCTGAAATCACTGGTACAACAGTAGCGTACAGGCTGGAAATCGTTCCCCCCATGGTGTGGGCAGGGTACTCAGGCGCGGCGCTGGTCGGCGCGAGTACGTAATTTTATTCAAGCAGGAGTCACAGATGCCATCTCGCCGCGATCTCGCCAACGCCATACGGGCGCTGAGTATGGATGCCGTGCAACAGGCCAACAGTGGCCACCCCGGCGCACCGATGGGGATGGCGGATATCGCCGAAGTGTTGTGGAATGATTATTTGCGACACAATCCGGCCAATCCGACCTGGGCTAACCGGGATCGCTTCGTGCTTTCCAATGGGCACGGGTCCATGCTGCTGTATTCATTGCTGCACCTCAGCGGCTACGGGCTGAGCATCGATGATCTGAAAGATTTTCGTCAGCTGCATTCCAAAACCGCGGGGCATCCCGAGTTTGGGGAAGCCCCCGGGATTGAAACCACCACTGGCCCCCTTGGCCAGGGCCTGGCCAACGCGGTGGGCATGGCCCTGGCGGAAAAAATCCTGGCGGCGCAATGCAACCGTCCCGGGTTTGACATCATCGATCATTACACCTACGTATTTATGGGCGATGGCTGTTTGATGGAAGGGATTTCCCATGAGGTCTGCTCCTTCGCCGGCACCCACCGCCTCGGCAAATTGATAGGGTTTTACGACGACAACGGAATTTCCATCGACGGGGAGGTCGAGGGCTGGTTTACCGACGACACCCCCGCGCGGTTCGCCGCCTACGGCTGGCAGGTAATACCGAATGTGGATGGCCACGATCACCGGGCCATCAAGGCGGCCATCGACATGGCGCGTCTGGAAACGAATAAACCTACCCTAATCTGCTGCAAGACCATCATCGGCTTTGGCTCGCCGGGCAAACAGGGCAAGGAAAGTTGTCATGGTGCGCCGTTGGGGGCGGAGGAAATTGTTGCCACCCGGGAGGCGCTCGGTTGGACAGCGGATCCCTTTGTGGTGCCCGACGAAATATATCAGGGTTGGGACCAGCGCGAAAAGGGCGCGGCTCTTGAGGCAGCGTGGGGCAGACAGTTTGACAGCTATCGCGCCGCCCATCCCGACCTTGCCGCGCAGCTGGAGCGGCGCTTGCGCGGCGAGCTGCCCGCTGGCTTTTCCGCCCAGGCGGATGGATTTATCCAGGCGTGCCAGGACAGGGGCGAGTCGCCGGCCACCCGCAAGGCATCGCAGAATACCCTTGATGCCTTTGGTCCCCTATTACCCGAGCTGTTGGGCGGTTCCGCCGACCTCGCCGGCTCCAACAACACCTTCTGGAAAGGGTGTCGGGGCATTACTGCCGACGATGCCAGTGGTAACTACCTGTACTACGGCGTGCGGGAATTCGGTATGGCGGCGGTGCAAAACGGTATCACCCTGCACGGGGGATTTATCGACTACGGTGCCACCTTCCTGGTATTTATGGAGTACTGTCGCAATGCGGTGCGTATGGCGGCATTAATGAAGCAGCCCAGTATTTTTGTTTTTACCCACGACTCCATCGGTCTGGGTGAAGACGGCCCCACCCACCAGCCGGTGGAGCAGCTTACCAATTTGCGCACCACCCCCAATTTAAGCACCTGGCGACCCTGTGACGCGGTGGAGTCGGCGCTGTGCTGGAAGGCAGCCCTTGAGAAGCGCGATGGCCCTTCGGCCCTGATTTTTACCCGCCAGGGCCTGCCCCATCAACAACGGGACGGGACACAGCTCGCAGCCATTTCCCGTGGCGGATATATTCTGCAGGATTGCGATGGCCCGCCGGAACTGTTGTTGATTGCCACCGGCTCGGAAGTACAGCTCGCCGTGGGCGCGGCGCAACAGCTGACGGCGCAGGGGCGTCGGGTGCGCGTTGTCTCCATGCCCAGCACCGAAGTATTCGATGCCCAGGATAAAGCCTATCGGGACGCGGTGTTGCCTCCGCAGGTACGGGCGCGGGTGGCGGTGGAGGCGGCCCACGGGGACTTCTGGCGCAAATATGTGGGCCTGGATGGAGCGGTCGTGGGGATGCACACTTTCGGCGCCTCCGGTCCCGGTGGGGAGTTAATGGCGCACTTTGGCTTTACCGTGGAAAATGTGGTGGCCGCCGCGCTGGGCGTCCTGCGCGGATGACCCTGCGGGTTGCCATTAACGGTTATGGCCGCATCGGGCGCAGTGTGGTGCGGGCCCTGTGGGAGAGACAACTGGCGGCGCGGATCACGGTCGTCGCGATTAACGAGCTGGCGGACATGGATACCATCGTCTATCTGACCCGTTACGACTCCACCCATGGGCGGTTCCCCGGCAGTGTTTCCGGCAGTGCCGACCAACTCTGTCTGGACGGACACGACATCGCGGTCAGTCATGTGGAATCGGTAGCCGACTTGCCGTGGCGCGACCAGAGGGTGGACCTGGTGCTGGAGTGCACCGGCACCTTCAGCGAGCGAGCGATCGCGGAACAGCACCTGGCGGCCGGCGCACAGCGGGTCCTGTTTTCGCAACCGGCTCAGGCCGACGTGGATGCGACAATCGTTTACGGGGTGAACCATCACTTGCTGCGGGCGGAACACCGCATCATTGCGGCCGCTTCCTGTACCACGAATTGTGTGGTGCCGGTCATTAGCGCGTTGCATCGCGCGCTGCATATCGAAGCGGGGGTGATAACAACGATCCATTCGGCAATGAATGATCAGCCCGTGCTCGACTCCTACCACCACACGGATCTGCGCAAAACCCGCGCGGCGATCCAGTCGATTATTCCCGTGGAAACCGGTCTGGCCCGGGGCATCGACCGGGTATTGCCGGAACTGGCGGGCAAATTCGAGGCCCAGGCCATGCGGGTGCCCACGCAAAACGTCTCGGTGATAGATCTGTCGGTACAGGTGGCCACCGACACCAGCGACAGCGAAGTGAACCAAATACTCAGGGACTCCTGTGACCAAATGCCCGGCATCCTCGGCTATACCGAGGAACCACTGGCGTCCTGCGATTTTAACCACGACCCCCGCTCCGGTATTGTCGATGCCAGCCAGACGCGGGTTAGCGGCAAGCGCCTGGTAAAGGTGCTGGTGTGGTTCGATAACGAATGGGGTTACGCCAACCGTATGCTGGATGTGGTGTGCCACTGGCAGGATCTCATTGCCAAAATGCCACAGCACTGAACCAATGGTCAGTGCGCGGACGAAGGAACAGGAATGAGCGTGCGATTAATGAGTGAACTCGATCTGGCGGGCAAGCGGGTGCTGATTCGAGAAGATTTAAATGTGCCGCTAAGCGCTGGCGAAGTGAGCTCGGATGCGCGTCTTCGCGCGGCGCTGCCCACCTTGCAAAGCGCGTTGGCGGCGGGTGCGAAAGTGATCCTCATGTCCCACCTGGGGCGCCCGGTTGAAGGGCGGCCCGACCCTGCACTTTCTTTGTCGCCGGTGGCAAAGCATCTCGCCCGATTGCTGGGTCGGCCGGTACCCCTGATCGACAACTGGCGGGAAGGGGTTGAGGTGGCGTCCGGCGCGATTGTGCTACTGGAAAACGTGCGCTTTAACGTGGGTGAGAAGGGGGACGACGAAGCCCTGGCGCGGGCCTACGCCGCGCTGTGCGATATTTTTGTCATGGATGCCTTCGGCACCGCCCATCGGGCCGAGGCGTCCACTCACGGGGTGGCGCGGTTTGCGCCACAGGCCTGTGCTGGACCCCTGTTGGCCCGCGAGCTGGACGCCTTAAAACAAGTACTGCAAAATCCAGCGCGGCCGCTGGTGGCAATCGTGGGGGGTTCCAAGGTATCGACCAAGCTGACGGTGCTGCAGGCACTGTCCGAAAAAGTTGACCAATTGATCGTGGGTGGTGGCATTGCCAATACGTTTTTAGCCGCCGCCGGTAAGCCAGTGGGTAAATCCCTGTGTGAACAGGATCTGACGCCCATGGCCCGTTCATTGATGAAAGAATGCGATATTCCGCTGCCCGTGGACGTGGTCACAGCGACGGCGTTCGCGAGGGATGCGCAGGCCCATTTAAAGTCGGTAGACGACGTGTGCGCAGAGGATTTAATTCTGGATATCGGTCCGGCCACGAGTGCGCAACTGGCAGCACTATTGCGTGGCGCCGGCACCATCATCTGGAACGGGCCAGTGGGTGTGTTTGAGTTCGAGCAGTTTGGCGAAGGCACCCGCGCCATTGCCACAGCGATCGCTGACAGTGCGGCGTTTTCCATCGCCGGCGGCGGTGATACCCTGGCGGCCATCGATAAATATGGCATTGCTGATAAGGTGTCCTATATTTCCACCGGGGGAGGCGCGTTTCTCGAATATGTGGAAGGTAAAACATTGCCGGCTGTCGCCATGCTGGAGACCCGCGCCGAATTCTGAACTGGTTTTTAACAGGATGGCTCACATACAAGTACAGGCTCAGGCTGGTGGCCGTAAACATCAGCAATCGCCTTGAGGGAAGATCACCATGGCTTTAATCAGTCTTCGTCAGTTACTCGATCACGCCGCGGAAAATAGCTACGGGGTGCCCGCGTACAATGTCAACAATCTCGAGCAGATGCGCGCCATTATGGAGGCGGCAGACGAAGCGGACGCGCCGGTGATCGTGCAGGCCTCTGCCGGCGCGCGCAAATACGCCGGCGCGCCGTTTCTACGGCATCTGATCCTTGCCGCCATCGAAGAGTTTCCCCATATCCCGGTGGTTATGCACCAGGACCACGGCACCAGTCCCGCTGTGTGTCAACGCTCGATTCAACTGGGTTTTTCGTCGGTGATGATGGATGGGTCCTTGAAAGAGGACGGCAAAACCCCCGCCAGCTACGAGTACAACGTGGCCGTCACCCGCCGGGCCGTGGAAATGGCCCACGCCTGCGGCGTTTCCGTAGAGGGTGAACTGGGTTGCCTGGGGTCCCTGGAAACAGGCCAGGCCGGCGAGGAAGACGGCCTCGGCGCCGAGGGGGTGCTATCCCACGAGCAAATGCTGACCGATCCCGATGAAGCGGCGGATTTCGTAAAATCTACCGACGTCGACGCACTTGCCATCGCCATCGGTACCTCCCATGGGGCGTATAAATTCAGCCGCCCCCCCACCGGCGATATTCTCGATATTGCGCGCATCAAGGCGATTCACGCGCGCATACCGAGCACCCACCTGGTGATGCACGGCTCGTCGTCCGTGCCTCAGGAATGGCTGGCGATCATTAACGAATTTGGCGGTGAGATTCCCGAAACCTATGGCGTGCCGGTAGAGGAAATAGTGGAGGGTATCAAGCATGGTGTGCGCAAGGTCAATATCGACACCGACCTGCGACTCGCGTCCACAGGCGCCATACGCCGCTATCTCGCGCAAAACCCCGGTGAGTTTGACCCCCGCAAATACTTTGCCGAAGCCACCCGCGCCATGAAAGATATCTGCCGCGCCCGCTACGAGGCGTTTGGCACCGCGGGCAACGCCAGCAAAATAAAAGTGACAAGCCTTGAAAACATGTACCAACGCTATGCAAAAGGCGAGCTCGCGCAGAATATTAAATAAAATTAAAGGGCAGGGTTATGCCGGATAACGGGCCAACGACAAATAGTAACGGGGTCACCTTCGAGCTGGTCTGGGAGGCGGTGACGCCCGAGTTAATCGAAGAAGCGCGAAAATTCTGGGCGGCGGAAAATGCCATTCCGCAAAACCAGAGCGTGGAGGAGCGTGCCCGGCAACTGATGGTGATAGCCAGAGATGCCGAGGGTAACTTGATAGCCGTGACCACTGCGGTGCGGACGCCGATCCCGCGACTGCTCAATAACGTGTTTTACTACTACAGATGTTTCGTCGCATCCCATCGTCGCCAGGAAGGGTTGATGATGGAAATATCCCATAAATGCAGGGAGTACATGCACCCTCGCTTTTTGACCGGGGAGGACACCGTGGCTAAGGGGTTTTACTACGCGACG
>JBFJMM010000020.1:0-17237 GCA_041633885.1 Porticoccaceae bacterium | reverse complement strand
TGAGGACGGTGATGTGTTTGAGTCTGGAGGGTGGTTGCGGTGTCGACAGGCTCAGGCCATAACGATACTCGGATTCGGTGAATAGCCGCGCCAGGTGCTGAGCGGCCCATCGGGTATCGTCCTGTTCGATTTTAATAGTGGCGAGGTCGAATAGCGCCGATGTGGCGGGTGTTTTGCTCAACGCCTGAGCGGCACCACGTATGATCTTTAAAAACCCCTGGCGGGATACAGCGTCCGCTCCCACACCGAGCAGTAGCAGACGCCGCGCGGCAAGGCCCTGCGGCTCGTGCAGGAGCAGAGAATTACCGGCTTTGCCGTTGATATCGCCCGCCTTGATGCAACGCGAAATCAGGCCACTGGTGGCCTGATCGACTTTTTTTGCGGTCGCCGACAAATCTTTGTCTGATGACAGGGGCAGGACCAGGCAGTCGGTTTTGGTGGTGACGGCATCGACGTGACGTGCAGTGAACTTCATGGTTCCCCCGAGACAAAGACGGATGAATGCTGGATAATCGCGATCTGGCTAGTGTATGCCAAGCGCGTCACCAGACCAACCGGTGGCGCAGTATTTGGGTGCCGTCAGCGAGTTATCTTGCATGGTTGCCGAGTAGCCATGGGGTCGCTTATGAAATTGCCGGTTGCACAGCCTGTGCCGAACATTCGCATTCTGAGATACAAGGTCTTCGAGCATTGATTATTTTTCGTTATCTGGCCCGGGATTTAATCGCCATTACCGGTACCGTGTGCGCAGTACTGCTGCTGGTGGTGATCAGCAGTCGTTTCGTTAAATATCTGGCGGACGCTGCCGCGGGTTACCTGGATGCGAATATTCTGTTTGCCCTGATCGGTTATCGCATTCCCGGATTTCTGGAACTTATCTTACCGCTGGCATTTTTTCTGGGAATTTTGCTTGCTTACGGGCGTATGTACGTCGACAGTGAAATGACCGTGCTGTTCGCCTGTGGCATGAGTAAAAACACGCTACTGGGTTACACCATGGCGGTTGCGCTGGCAGTAGCGGTGCTGGTGGGCTGGCTGAGTCTGTCAGTCAGTCCAGGTGGACTGGCAAAAGTCGATGCCCTGTTTCAGGCGCAGACAGAGCGCGATGAATTTGACGGGGTGGAGGCGGGCAAGTTTTATCAACTGCGCGAAGAGCGGGGGGTTACCTACGCGGAATCCATCGACGAGCAGGGTAAGCTGCATAGCGTATTTCTCGCCGAATCCGGTGGGGAGGCGCGCCGAGACCCACGCCTGGTGATTGTGGTTGCGGCCAGCGGCAGCCCGCGCACCGCGCAGGCCAACGGCGAAAGCTATCTGGTGCTCGAAGACGGTTATCGTATTCAGGGTGTGCCCGGGCATGCGGATTTTCAAATAACTGCGTTTAAGGAATATGGCCAGCGCCTCGCGCGACCGAGGGAAAGTAATAAACTATCCGTCAAATCCCTGCCGACCCACACCCTGAGAAGTTCCGACGATCCAAAACATATCGCTACTCTACAGTGGCGCTATTCGGTGCCAATGCTGGTGTTGGTGGTCAGTTTAATGGCGGTGCCGTTAAGTCGCGCCAATCCACGGGCGGGCCGGTTTGTGAAAATTTTACCGGCGGTGCTGTTATACATTCTCTATCTGGTTGCGCTCAATGGCGCAAAAAGTTTTGTCGAAGACGACAAATTGCCGCCCTGGATCGGATTGTGGTTTGTGCATCTGATTTTTCTCGCCGTCGCGGCGGGGCTGCTCGCCTGGGACAATGGCTGGCGCGCGCGTTGGCGGTGGTTGCATCGGAGGACCGCGTAGTGCGCTTGCTGTCCCGCTATGTTGCCACCACGGTACTGGGTGCCGTTGGTATCGTGCTGTTAATCGTGGTGGGTATCGATGCGATGGCAAGTCTGGTGGACGGCGTTGGCGATATTCGCAATCGCTATCAGTTTACCGATGTGCTCTACAACACCTTGCTCGAAGTGCCATCGAGCGCCTATATCAATCTGCCATTTGCCGCGCTGATCGGATGTCTGCTGGGCATGGGTCTGATGGCCGGCAACAGTGAGTTGGTGGTGATGCGTACCGCCGGCGTATCACTGTTGCGCATTGCCGGGTTTGTCATGCGTCCGGTGCTGGTGCTGGTGGCTATCGGCGTCGTCGTTGGCGAATGGGTCGTGCCGTTTACAGATCAACTTGCGGAAAGCCGACGTATGGTATTGCGTGGCGAACAAAAAATGCTGTCCGCCACCAGCGGGGTCTGGAATCGCGAAGGTAATGAATTTGTGCATTTCAATGCGGTGTATCCCAACGGCCAGCTGTATGGTGTCACCCGCTATCAGTTTAATTCCGAGCAACAATTGCTGGCGGCGAGTTACGCCCAACGGGCGACTTATATGGGCACTCACTGGCAGGAGGAACAGGGCGAAGTAACCCAGTTCAACGCAAACGGCACTGCCGTTAGTACATTTGAGGTGCGTGAATGGCGGACGCCGATGTCGCCGGATTTACTGCAATTACTGGTCATGCCGCCCGAATCCCTGTCCATGCGCAGTCTG
Source organism: Porticoccaceae bacterium (assembly GCA_041633885.1). GTDB lineage: Bacteria > Pseudomonadota > Gammaproteobacteria > Pseudomonadales > Porticoccaceae > JBFJKD01. Next base: position 14,703 of record JBFJMM010000020.1, on the reverse strand, counting down.
CATCGCTATGGCAACTACTTGGAAGAGCAGGGCCAGGAATCCGCGCGCTATTGGCTGTCGTTCTGGAGCAAGGCCCTGCAACCGGCAATTGTCCTGAGCCTGGTGCTGATCGCAATTTCGTTTATTTTCGGGCCTTTGCGGGAAGCGACCATGGGTTATCGGATTTTTTCCGGGGTGTTGGTTGGAATTGCGTTTCGCACCAGTCAGGAATTGCTCGGGCCGTCCAGCGTCGTGTTCGGCTTTTCGCCATTCTGGGCGGTTTTGGCCCCCGTGTTGGTGTCCTGTCTGATTGGCGTGATACTGCTGCGCCGCGCCGCCTGAGAGCGTTATTTTTTTTCTTTGGGTAGTTCCACGACCTGTGTTTGCGTCAGTTGATCGTGCCATGCGTCGCCGCGGGGGTTGAAAAAGCACCACAGATAACCCGCACCGAAGGTAACCAGCGCCCACGGCGCCAGTGCGCTACGTAACCAGCATTGTTTCCAGCTCGGCGTTCCCCCGGCGCGATTCTGCAATTGCAGTCGCCAGGTTTTCATGCCGAGGGTCTGCCCGCTGCGTCGCCAGCACCAGCTATAAAATAGCGCCAGCGAACCCCACCAGCCACTTAACAACAGGTAGCGCCACACGCCGGTGAGTGGCATCTGCGCGCTTTCGGCCCCGGTGAAAAACACCCGCGCACCGAGTACAAGCGCCGCGTAGGCAAGACTGATGGCGAACAGCAACAGACTGTCGTACACCAGCGCCATCAGGCGACGCAGCACCCCGGCGACGCGGGGTTGTGGCGCGAAGGTATCTGGTTGGTCGGAGCTGGATGTTTCCTGCAAGAGAGGGTTCCTGTCGAATAGCCGTATCCGGCACGGGGGTATGTTAGCAAAAGTGTTGGCTGTGCGGCGACGGCTGCCACTTGTTTCAAGCGGAAATATCCCGATAATACCGCAGCGCCGCGCAGGTTCACGGCGCAGTGTCAGCGCAGTCACGAATTTTTGCGGACCAGTTGCATACGTTAAGGGCGGACCATGCGGAAAAAATCGGAACATCTTCTCGAAACATTTATTTTTAACAGCCGCTGGATTCTGGCGCCGTTCTATCTCGGATTGGTGCTCGCCATGGCGATGTTGTTGGTCAAATTCGGTCAGGAACTGCTGCATATTATGCCGCACACGCTGGACAGCACGGAAAGCCAGATGATCCTGGCGATCCTGACGCTGGTGGATATGTCCCTGGTGGCGAGTCTGCTGCTGATCATTATTTTCAGCGGCTATGAAAACTTTGTTTCCAAGATCGATACCGGCGGCCATGAGGATCGTCCGGACTGGATGGGCAAGGTGGATTTTTCCGGACTCAAAATAAAGTTAATCGCCTCGATTGTGGCCATTTCCGGTATTGAACTGCTCAAGGCGTTTGTGAACATTTCCGCCATGACCGAGGCCGACATGGTGCTCACCGAGCGGCAGATGCTGTGGCGCGTCATTATTCACGTGGTGCTGGTGGTGTCCGGCGTGCTGTTTGCGCTGATGGATCGCATTGCCGGAACTGCCAATCACTAGCTCGCGCCTGCCCGCCGCTACCCATAAACCAAATCCCGGTCCAGTGCCCGAATATCGGGCTGGCCGGCGAGAATCATGTTGCGTTCGATTTCCTGTCTGAGCAGGCTCAGCACCCGTTCCACCCCTGCTTGCCCGCCAGCGGCGAGGCCATACAGGTAGGGCCGCCCGATCATGCAGGCGCTCGCGCCCAATGCCAGCGCCTTGAGCACATGGGTGCCGCGGCGAATACCGCCATCCACAATAATTTCCAGGCGCCCACCCACCGCATCGGCAATTTCCGCAACGCAATCGATGGGGGCGCGGGCGGTATCCAGCTGGCGGCCGCCGTGGTTCGAAACTATCACCGCGGTGGCGCCGATCTCCGCCGCCCGTCGGGCATCCGCCGCCGACAGAATACCCTTGATGGCGAAGGGCCCGTTCCAGCGCGCCGCGACCTTTTCCGCATAGTCCCAGTTTAGCGCCCGATCAAACTGGTTGTTGATATAGGCCCCGAGGGAGCTCACCTCGCTGCTGCCCTGGGCAATGCGGTGGGACAGGTTGGCCATCCCCAGCGGCGGGCTGGTCAGATAGTGATAGCACCAGCGGGGGTGGGCGGCAAAACCCGCCAGGGTGCGTAAGGTCGGTTTGGGGGGCACGGTCATACCGGTGCGCAGGTCCCGCTCCCGGTTGCCCTGCACCACCGTATCCACCGTCAGGCACAGGGCGTTATAACCAGCGGCCTGACAGCGAGCCATTAACTCGTCGTTAATGCCGTGGTCCCGCAGCACGTAGAGCTGGAACATCTTCGGCCCCTGGGTAGCGCCCGCCACCTGTTCGATGGTGGTGGTGGCGACCGTCGACAAGGAGTACAGGGTGCCGGAATTTTGCGCGGCGCGGGCCACCGCGAGTTCGCCCTCGTGGTAAAAAAATCGCGACATGCCGGTGGGGGCGAGAATAACCGGCCAATCGACGTCGCTACCCAGTACCCGGGTGTGCAGGTTTAAGGTGGTGACGTCCTGCAACGCCCGCGGCACCAGCTGATAGCGGTCAAACGCGGCAGAATTGTTGCGCAGGCTGTATTCGTCGTCCGCGCCACCGTCCAGATAATGAAACAGCGCGGGGGGCAGACGCCGTCGGGCCAGATGGCGAAAATCACTGATATTGACACAACGTTGCAACACACCTGAGCGCATGGTTTATTCCCCGCGGAAGCAGAGTTGGCGAACCTGAACCCGCAGTGTATCGCGAACAGTACCGCGTTGGGTTCCGTTGCACGTAACGACGGCGCACTCTTATTGCATCCTGTCCCCCGGTCGGCTCGTCCCCTGGCTTGTAGCAGGCACCAGTTAATCGCCGCCAGCGGATGTCCGGATTTGTGACTAAATTCCCGCAGGATGCCCGATTAGTGATTTGAAAACCGCCAATCGTGCCTTTAGACTGGGGCGTAGCGGTCGACATAGGGAGTCCATGGAGGAAGGGGAAGTCGATATGTCCCGCACGTTATCAGGGCTGATTCAAATACAGGCGGAGGGCCGATGCATGAACACACATACCTTAATCCATACTGGGCCAACCGGCCTGTTGGTAAAACTCGCGGTCGTCGCGGCCATGCTGCTGGGTTCCCTGGGGGTCCGGGCGGACCATGCCTGGGGCACCTACCACTGGGCGCGCACCACCAATCCGCTGCCGTTACTGGCGGTGGACAGCGTCGATGGCACCTGGCAAGCCGAACTGGATGCCACGCTGCTGGCGTGGTCGGGCACGCCCAATGTGCTGACGGTCAGCCCCGGCGCCACCGATGATGACGCCCGGGCCCGCAAGCGGTGCAAAATGGTGTCCGGCCAGATACGGGTGTGCAATGCCGCATATGGTTACAACGGCTGGTTGGGGCTGGCCACCATCGGCCTCAACAGTGACGGTCATATTGTCCAGGGCACTGCCAAGGTCAACGACAGTTATTCCTCCTACTGGGAAAGTCAGGCGGAAAAAAACCATGTGATGTGTCAGGAAGTGGGGCATTTGTTTGGCCTGACCCACACCAGTGAAGATGGTTCGTCCCAGGGCACCTGCATGGACTATTCCAGCAGCGACAGCAGCCAGTGGCCCAATACCCATGATTTCGAGCAACTGGCGGCAATTTACGCCCATCTCGACAGCTATAACACCTATGCGGATGAAGCCCCGGACACCGGGGGAGATTCAGGTGGTGGCTGTAAAGCACCGCCCGGAAAAGGCTGTAACAAAAACGGTGCAGTGCCGATGGGGGTATTGGTCGATCGCGGCCCGCGGCGGGAAATCTGGATTGCGCCCCGGGAAGGCGGTGGCCTGTGGGTTCACCATGTGCGCCTGGCGCCGCGGGGTTACCCTGGCAGCAGGGCCGGCAGGTAAGTGGTGCGTTCAAAACCCTGAGTTCGCATAGCGGCGTATCAGCCGCTGTAAAAGGGTGCGCCGCGCAAGTGGGGCACCCTTTTTTATAGCCTGTATGCCGGCATCTGGCCACAGCCACAGCAGGGCCCATAAAAGCATTGGTAGCCTGACCTGTGTTAACGCAAGCCGCGCCTGATTACTAAACAAGCAACATATATTATCGCCGGATAGGGGCATAATAGGGCCTGTTCACCTGCCCGCAAGAGGAACCGCCCATGCTTCCCGAATACACAACTCTGTCACTCAACCTTGAAAACCATATTGCCCATCTGCAACTCAATCGGCCCGAGCGCGCCAATGCCATGAACCGGCCCCTGTGGCGGGAGCTGGGGGAGGCCATGCAATGGGCCGATGCCACACCGGAGGTGCGGGTGGTGGTACTTGGCGGCACTGGCAAAAATTTTTGCGCCGGTATCGATCTCGCCATGTTGGGCGAGCTGATGGACGACTCGGCCGGGTGTGGCGCCCGTAAAAACGAAACACTGCGGCAGGAAATTTTGTGGTTACAGGGCCGGATTACGGCCATCGAACAATGTCGCAAACCGGTGCTGGCAGCCATTCACGGCGCCTGTGTGGGCGGCGGCGTGGATTTGGTGAGCGCTTGCGATATACGTTACTGCACGGCAGACGCCGTATTTTCCATTAAGGAAATCGATATCGGCATGGTGGCGGATGTCGGCACCATGCAACGGCTGCCGCGCCTGATCGGCGATGGCATGATGCGGGAACTGGCCTATACCGGCCGGGATGTTAGTGGCGGAGAGGCGGCGGAAATCGGCCTGGCTAACAAATGTTTTGCCGATCAGGACACCATGATGGAGCACGTGTTTGCTGTTGCCGCTACCATCGCCGCCAAGTCGCCCCTGAGTATTCGCGGCAGCAAGCAGATCATTCTGCACAGCCGCGACCACAGCGTCGCGGACGGCCTTGAGCAGATCGCCACATGGAACGCGGGCATGCTGATGTCCGACGACGTGAAGATTGCGCTTGAGGCCCGGCAAAAGCGTCAAGTGCCGATATTTCCCAATTGAGCTATACGGATTAACGGCTTCTAAAATTTAAAGCTTGAATATAAATTGTCCTGTTCAGGGACAGTCCGATGGACGGCTGTCTATTCAGGAACGTGCAGTCAACAAATTAATGGTAATCATCAATCCACGAGTTAAATAGATTGTATGTTGAATAAGACTAAGTAGAAAAAACCGCTTGATTTTGTTCGAGGCGCAAGACTACGGCCGCCGAGCTGGCCAGTAACATCAGGTACGAGACTTAGATGCGCTCACACAGCAGTTGGTCAATTTGATGGTGAAGGCCGTGCAACAAAATAGCCCTTGGTCATGGAGTTTCAAGACGACCAGTAGCGATACATTCCTATGGGGAGCGGAATCACCAGTATTTGTCGCTGGTCTTTGCAGTGGTACCAGAGGCCGGACTCGAACCGGCACGCTTTTTAGGGCGCGGGATTTTGAATCCCGTGTGTCTACCAATTTCACCACTCTGGCACAGGCCGGGGATTATAGCAGCGGCCCGGTTACGGTCAACTCGCGGGCACCTTCGGGCGGATAAAATGCGCGGGAAACGCCCGCCATCCCGACGCTCGCAGGTTTGGTGATTTGCCTGATTTGGGCTACCCTTGCGCCTTTTTCGGTATCATCACGGCCAGTCTGCCATGCAGCGCGAACAGTTCACCTACAAATTACCCGACCACCTGATAGCGCGGCAGCCGCCCCCTGCACGGCGGGATAGTCGATTGTTGAGCCTCGACGGGTCCAGTGGCGCGGTCGAACACGGGTTATTCCCGTCCCTGCTGGAGCGGGTGAATCCGGGGGATCTGATGGTGTTCAACAATACCCGGGTGATAGCGGCCCGTTTGTTTGGCCATAAAGCCACCGGCGGCAAGATTGAGGTGCTGGTGGAGCGGGTGCTGGATAATCATCGTGTTCAGGCGCAGGTGCGCGCCAGCAAATCACCGGTTGCCGGTACGGAGCTGATGTTCGACGGTGGCTTCGCGGCACGTACCGCGGGACGGGCGGGGGATTTGTTTGAGCTGGTTTTTCACGGCGACCTGCAGGTGATGGATATTCTTGCGGCCATCGGTCACGTGCCTTTGCCACGCTATATCGACCGGGTGGATACCGCGGCGGATCGGGAACGCTACCAGACTGTGTACGCGACCCGCCCCGGGGCGGTGGCCGCGCCCACCGCCGGGCTGCATTTTGACGAATTGTTGCTGGCCCAGCTACGGGACCGGGGCGTGCAGCTCGCGTTTGCGACCCTGCACGTGGGAGCGGGGACGTTTCAGCCGGTGCGGGTAGCGGATATTCGCAAGCACAGGATGCACCGTGAGGTGATCGACGTGGGTGCGGAGCTGTGTGCCCAGGTGGAAGCCACGCGCCGGGCCGGCAAGCGGGTGATTGCGGTGGGGACCACCAGCGTGCGCTGCCTGGAAACGGCGGCGGCAAGTGGCACCATGACACCGATACAGGGTGAAACCGATATCTTTATTTATCCCGGTTATCAGTTTCGGGTGGTGGATGCGCTGGTGACGAATTTTCACCTGCCGGAGTCCACCCTGTTGATGCTGGTCAGCGCCTTTGCGGGGCACGCGCACACACTGGCGGCTTATCGCGCCGCGGTGGAACGGGAATACCGCTTTTTCAGTTACGGTGATGCCATGTTTGTTACACGCAATCCACAGGCCGCGCAGATGTCGGAACCACAGTCTGGCTCAGGGGCGGAGTCGGCATGAGTCGGCAGTGCGCCATGAGTTTTGTGCGCGAGGTCAGCGACGGTGAAGCGCGGGGCGGGCGCCTGTGTTTTCCCCGGGGCGAGGTGGCGACTCCCGCATTTATGCCGGTGGGCACCTACGGTACGGTAAAGGGTATGACCCCGCGGGATATTGCCGCGATTGGCGCGCAGATCGTACTCGGCAATACCTTTCATCTGATGCTGCGGCCCGGCATGGCGGTGATCGCGGCCCACGGCGATCTGCACGACTTCATGGGCTGGTCCGGCCCGATCCTGACGGACTCCGGGGGCTTTCAGGTATTCAGCCTGGGTGCGATGCGCAAAATCACTGAAGAGGGTGTGTCCTTTCGCTCACCGGTGGATGGTAGCCCGGTGTTTCTCGACCCGGAAACGTCCATTCAGGTGCAACAAAAATTGGGCGCCGACGTGGTGATGGTGTTCGACGAATGCACCCCCTACCCGGCGGACGAACCCACCGCGCGGCGGTCTATGGAATTGTCCATGCGCTGGGCGGCGCGCAGCAAGGCCGCCCACGGCACCAGCCCGGCGGCCCTGTTTGGCATTGTGCAGGGCGGTATGCACGCATCGTTGCGCCGCGAGTCCCTGCAGGCACTGGTGGAAATCGGTTTTGACGGCTACGCCATTGGCGGCCTGTCCGTGGGCGAGCCCAAGGCCGATCGCCTGCGGGTGCTGGAGGCGGTGGCACCCGCCATGCCAGCGGATAAACCCCGCTATTTAATGGGGGTGGGCAAACCCCTCGATATTATCGAGGCGGTGCAGCGGGGCGTTGATATGTTCGACTGCGTGATGCCCACCCGCAACGCCCGCAATGGCCACCTGTTTACCAGCGCGGGGGTGATAAAAATACGCAACGCGAAGCACCGCAGCGACACCGGTCCGTTGGATCCGGCCTGCGACTGCTACACCTGTACCCATTTCAGCCGCGCCTATCTTCACCATCTGGACAAATGCCGGGAAATGCTCGGCGCCCAGCTCAACACCATTCACAATCTGCGTTTTTACCAGAACCTGATGAGCACCATTCGCGTTGCTATTGCGGAGCGCCGTCTGGATCAACTGGCGGTTCAACTCCAGGCGGCGGACAGGGCCGCGGTGGGGGACGACGATGCGGCGTCGATTGGTGCTGGCGGGTAATTACCCTATAATGCTCCGCTTTTAGAGCCATCACCCATCGGCAGTCGCCTACCCATGTTATTACCCGTCATTACGCTACCAGTAGCCATCCTATGAATCGTTACCCGCTGTGGAAATACCTGCTCATTTTATCGGTGGTCATCCTTGGCTTTATTTACGCCTTGCCTAATTTGTATGCCCCCGATCCGGCCATTCAAATTTCCGGCCAAAGCGGCGCGGTGGTAATTGACGAGGGCGTGCTGGCCACAGCCGAAGCAGCCCTGGAAAAAAGTGAAATTGCCTATTTTGGCGCCCAGACCAGTGGTAAAAGCGGCCTGATACGGCTGCGGGATGGGCAGCACCAACTGGCGGCCAAGCGCGTGGTGCAGCAGGCGATTGGGCTGGATTATGTGGTGGCGCTTAATCTGGCGCCCACCACGCCGCAGTGGCTGGTGAGTATGGGGGCTGCGCCCATGAAGCTGGGTCTGGACTTAAGCGGCGGCGTGCATTTTTTGATGGAAGTGGATACCAAATCGGTCGTCGACAAACATCTGGATACCGAACTGAGTCGACTTAAAACCGCACTGCGGGAAGCGGGGTCCCGGTACCGCTCGATTCGACCCGAAGGGCAACGCCTGCTGGCGGTGTTCGATAAACTGGAGTGGCGTGATCAGGCGACAGATATTGTGCGCGACGACTTTCGCGATCTGGTCGCCATCAGCAAGAATGACAACGGTAAATTTCTACTGGTTCTGTCCCTGTCGGAAGCGGCGCTCAAGGAAAAGCAGGAGTATGCCCTGAACCAGAATTTAACCACGTTGCGCAACCGGGTCAACGAGCTGGGAGTGTCCGAGCCGATTGTGCAACGGCAGGGCAGCAACCGTATTATTGTGGAGTTACCCGGTGTGCAGGATTCCGCCGAAGCAAAACGTATTATCGGCAAGACCGCCAATCTGGAATTTCGTCTCGAGGCGGACCCCGGCAAAACCCTGGGGCGGGAGCAGTTCGAATTCCGTGGCAGTCAATCCGACTCCCCGCCAGCGTGGCTGGAAAAACAGGTGGTAATCACCGGGGATCGGGTGATCAATGCCAATGTGGGCTACGACGAAAACGGCATGCCCCAGGTGGATATTTCCCTGGATGCGGTGGGTGGTCAGGCCATGCATCTGGCAACCCGTAAAAATATTAAACGTCGCCTGGGGGTGTTGTTTATCGAATCCAGAGCGCGCCTGGTGCCGCGGGTCAACGAGCAGGGTGAAACCGAACAGATGCGCGTGCCGTATCTGGAAAAAAAGATTATCAGTCTCGCCACTATTCAAAGCGCCCTGGGTGTGCAATTTCGGATCACCGGGCTGGACAGTCCGGAGGAAGCGTCGGAGCTGGCGCTGCTGTTGCGCGCCGGCGCGCTGGCGGCGCCGATGGATTTTGTAGAGGAGCGGACCATTGGTCCGTCCCTGGGTGCGGATAACATCGCGGTGGGCATCAAGTCGATTCAGATCGGCATGGGCCTGGTGGTGCTGTTTATGCTGGCGTACTACCGCTTGTTTGGGGTGTTCGCCAATCTTGCGCTGGGCATGAATCTGGTGCTGATGGCGGCGTTGATGTCGATGATCGGCGCCACCCTGACCCTGCCCGGTATAGCCGGTATCGTGCTGACGCTGGGTATGGCGGTGGATGCCAATGTGTTGATTTATTCCCGCATCCGGGAGGAGATTAACAGCGGTATGCCGGTGCAGGGCGCCATTGATGCGGGTTACGGTCGCGCCTATATTTCCATTGTGGACGCAAACCTGACCACGCTGATTGTGGCGGTAATTTTATACGCGATTGGGTCGGGCCCGGTGCAGGGTTTTGCCGTGACCCTGTCCCTGGGGATTATCACCTCCATGTTCACCGCGATCATGGGTACACGGGCGCTGACCAATCTGGTGTACGGCGGTCGCAACGTGACAAAACTGTCGATTTAGGTGGCCGCGATGATGAATCAGAAAACGATCAACTTTATGCAATGGCGCCATCTGGCCACCGGGTTTTCGGTGTTACTGGTCATCGCGTCGCTGCTGTCCCTGGCGACCCGCGGTCTGGTGCTGGGTCTCGATTTTACCGGTGGTGCGCAAATCGAGGTGGGTTATCAGCAGTCCGTGACCACCAGCTATGTGCGGGAGCAGTTGCGCGCAGCCGGGTTCGACAACCCGGTGGTGGTACATTTTGGCGCGGACACGGATATCCTGGTGCGATTACAGGCGCCACCACAGGAAGACACAGAGACTGCGGCAAGCGATGCAAGCTCGGCAGCGCAACCGGAACAGCAAAACCTTGGCGAACAGATCGCCGACGTGCTGCGCCGCTCGGGAGACGAAGTGGAGTTGCGCCGGGTGGAGTTTGTCGGTCCACAGATCGGCGCGGAATTGCGGGACGACGGTGGGCTTGGCATGTTACTGGCACTGTTTGCGGTGATGCTGTACGTGGCCATACGTTTTCAGTACAAGTTCGCTATTGGCGCGGTGGTGGCACTGTTTCACGATGTCATTATCACCCTGGGTGTCTTCTCGTATTTCGGACTTGAGTTTGATCTTACCGTCCTGGCCGCGGTACTGGCGGTTATTGGTTATTCCATCAATGACACCATCGTGGTATTTGATCGAATTCGAGAAAATTTTCGCCTGCTGCGCAAGGCCGGCCCACAGGACGTATTTGACGAGTCCATCACTCAGACCCTTGAACGCACGTTAATTACGGGGGTGACGACGTTGATCGTATTGACCGCTCTGTTTTTAATCGGCGGCGAGCTGATTCACAACTTTTCGCTGGCGCTGATTGTGGGGGTCGTCATCGGCACTTACTCTTCCATCTATATAGCATCCAGCATGGTTCTCAGTACGGGGATTACCCGCGAAGATTTGATACCGGTTGAGAAAAAAGAAGGTGTCGAGTTTGACGGTCTACCCTGAGTACGGCGACACTGCCAGTTACGAATTCCCCCCCCCGGGTATCCTTGCTGGAGTGGTCAACGCGCCGCGCAATAAATGTCGGCTTACCAGATGCGTACCCGCTGTTCCTCGGGCAAATATAATCGGTCCCCCGGTTTGACGTCGAACGCCTGATAAAAGCTGTCGATATTCGGGACCACACCGTTGACGCGAAACTCCGGTGGGGAGTGCGGATCGGTTTTTATCAGTTGCTCCGTCAGCTCATTCCGACGTTTCACTCGCCACGCCTGGGCCCAACCTAGAAACACCCGCTGTTCGCCGGTAAACCCGTCAATGGTGGGGGCCGGATTGCCCTGCAAGGCGAGCATATAAGCTTTGTGGGCAATACTCAGCCCGCCCAGGTCGCCAATATTTTCTCCCAGGGTAAGCTCGCCATCGAGGGGTAACCCGGGCAGGGGTTCGTATGCTGCAAACTGCGATACCAGATTACGGGTTTTTCCTTCGAATTGTTTTCGGTCGGCGTCGCTCCACCAGTTCACCAAATTGCCATCGCCGTCGGACTTGCTGCCCTGATCGTCGAAGCCGTGGCCGATTTCGTGGCCAATGACGGCGCCGATGGCGCCGTAGTTCACCGCGTCATCGGCATGCAGGTCAAAAAACGGCGGTTGTAAAATAGCTGCCGGAAACACAATTTCGTTAAGTCCGGGGTTGTAATAGGCATTAACCTGCTGGGGCGGCATGAACCATTCACCGCGATCCACGGGCCTGCCGAGTTTGTTCAGCGCGTAGTTGTGACTGAAAATTCGCGCGCGGCGGATATTACCCACCAGATCGTCCGATGAAAAGTGCAAATCCGTATAATCTTTCCAGCGCTCGGGGTAGCCTATTTTGGGTGTAAACCGCGCGAGTTTTTCCAGCGCTGCCCGTTTGGTTGGCTGGCTCATCCAGTCGAGTTCGTCAATGGACTGGCGATAGGCGGTGACCAGATTGTCCACCAGTTCTTCCATTCTGATTTTTGCCTGGGGTGGAAAATGACGCGCCACATACAGTTGCCCCAGCAGTTCCCCGGCTGAGCTGTTGATGGTATTGATCGCGCGCTTCCAGCGCGGCTCCTGCTGCGGTTGTCCGCGCAGGGTACGCTGGTAAAAATCGAAATGGGCATCCGCGTAGGCCGTGGACAGAAAAGGCGCAAAGCTGGTTAACGTTTTTACCCGCAGATAGTCTTTCCAGGTCTGCACATCCACTGTAGTAAATAATTCGTTGAGGGCGGCGATATACGAGGGCTGACGCACAATGACGTGCTGTTGCTGGTCGGCACCGGTATCGAGACCAAGACCTTGCATAAAGCCCGTCACATTATAGCGGTCGAGCATGGTCGCTAATTGCCCGCTCGTGAATTTGTTGTAGGTTTTATCGCGGTCCCGATTGGCGACTTTGCTCCAGTGGTGTGTGGCGAGCTGGGTTTCCAGCGCAATAATTCCCGTTGCCGCGGTGGCGGGGTCGGAATGTGAGGATAACCTGAACAGATGGGTCAGAAAGGCGGCATATTTTTCGCGAATTTCCACGCCGCGTTGCGAGTTGTCGAAGTAATAATCCCGATCCGGCAGGCCGAGGCCGGACTGGGTGAAATACACAATATACTGGCGGGCGTCCCTGGCGTCCTGATCGATCCAGAACTGTAGTGGCGAATCGATGCCGATGGCATTGCGGGTGCCAAAATATGCTGCTACGTCAGCGTGGCTGTGGAGTGCTGCAATGGCGTCGAGATCTTGGGCCAGAGGTGTCGCGCCGTGGGACTCAATGTTCGGCTCGTCGACAAACGCCTTATAAAAATTGCCGATTTTAATTTTTATGGAATCGCCGTCCGGGTGGAGCGCCGCATCGTCAACAATGACCCGTAGCTGTTCGAGACTTTTTTCCTGCAGAATATTAAAGGAACCCCAGGAGGATTTATCCGCTGGAATTTCGGTGGTAGCGAGCCAGGTGCCGTTGGCAAACCGGAACAGATCGTCCTGCGGGCGAACACGGATGTCGAGACCAGCGAGGTCAAGTCCGGAGTTCATATTTACGGGAGCAGGTGGTTTGGCAGGCGTTTTATTGCACCCGCTCAGTACTACCAGGCAGGTAAAAATAACAGCAGCTAATCTCATTAAGTTTCCGGCATGCATCAGGGGTGAAGGGACGTAATTTTCGGTATGGCGGCGTTAAGGATAACAGAACTAACAAACCGCCCGGCCGGTTGGGGCCGGGCGGTAGAACTTGTATCAGGACTGCGGGTCGGGACTGTTGCAGGCACCTTTCCCGCACAGGCTACAGGGACCCGCGCCGAGGCCGGCGATCACGAACAATCCGCCCATGATGGCCAGGTTTTTCATAAATACGATCCGCTCCTTGGCTTGTGCGGCCGCGTCCTCGACCCCCCAGAAGCCGTGAAATATGACGGTTACGGGAATCAGAAACACAGCGATGATCAGTGCGGCTTCGCGGGCGCGCCAGCCCAGCAGGATCATCAGGCCGCCCCCCAGTTCAATGATAATGGTTAACACCAGCAACAGATCCGGCAGTGGCAGGCCCTTACTGGCCATATAAGCGGAGGTGCCCGCAAAGCCGGTAATTTTGTGGATGCCGGCGGGTACAAACAGTGCGGCAATCAAAATGCGACCCAGTAATGGGGCAAATCGCTCGGTCATGGAACAGGCGGTACTCAGGGGATTACTCATGGCGGTAGCTCCTCGGTTGCTTTTATGGTTTTGTACGCGCACAGTTTACCCCTGAATCTTCTCGAAAAGCGAGTGCATCAATGAGGTTCTGGCCCCTGTTGCCAGGCCGGCGAGGAATCACCCTATGGTAGTGCTGTACGATAAAGACGAGTGTCCGTTTTGCTGGAAGATTCGGCTGGCCCTGGTGGAAAAAGGGGTTGCGTTTGCACAGCACCGGGTCGATACCGAAAACAAACCCCCGGAGTTGCTCGCGCTTAGTCCGCTGGGCAAGGTGCCCGTGTTGGCGATCGACGACCTGGTGCTCACCGAGTCGACGCTGGTTATGCACTATCTCGAAGATCGCTATCCCGAACCACCCCTGCTACCCGCGACCCCCGCGCAACGGCACCAGGCACGGTGGCTTAATCATTACGCGGACACGGTTATCGGGCCGCGCATTCGCGAAGGCATATTCGAACAGCGCAGTAAACCGCCCGCGCAATGGGATCGGGAACGTATCGGCAAGGCGCAGGAGGGCTGGCAGCAGTGTTTGCAGGAGCTGTCTGCGCAGTGGGATGGCGGTGAATTTTTTGTCGGCGAATTCAGTGTCGCAGACTGTGCGCTGGTACCCAGGTTTGGGCTCGCGCTGGCCTACCAGTTAGGGGGGCTCGACAATTTTCCGCGTCTGTCCAGCTGGTTCGAGCGCTGTCGTCAACGGACCAGCTACGGGCGCACCGCGGCGCAAATTTGTCTGCCGTAGCAAATTTGTTTGCTGTAATTGGCCTGGCGTGTTGCGCAACAGGTAATTTCGACAGTGCCGACATGCACCTTATTTGCGGGCCCTAGGCTTGCCCGTTGCGGACTTGGCAGCGCCCGCTTTTCTGTTGGCGGGTTTGCGCGCCGGCGATTTTGTCGGTGACGATTTGCCCAACGTCAGGGTTCCGGGTTTCGTCTTGCTCGAGACGCTTTTTCCGGCGGCAGTGTTACCCGACAGGGTTTTACTCGGCAGTGACTTCCGGCGCCCAGGTTTGCCCGGATTCTGTTTTGATTTCAGAGCAATTTTGGGACTGGTTCTGATGCTGTTTTCTGCGGCAGGGCGCTGGGCCGGTGAACCGGCATCGGATTTAAGGTCAGAGAATTCGGAGATCGCCATCGGCGTCTGGCGCACGCGCACTTTTTTCAGCCGGTTGAATATTTCCCGGGGCATGCCCACCGGGAGCTCGACCGTACTGTAGCTGTCGT
>JBFJMM010000019.1:0-17502 GCA_041633885.1 Porticoccaceae bacterium | reverse complement strand
CTGTGCGATCCCGATTACGTGGAACCACTAATCCCCCTGTCCGTGGATGAGCCCACCGTGAGCATGACGTTCATGGTTAACGATTCTCCGTTTGCAGGCCGCGATGGTAAATTCGTGACCTCCCGGGTGATCAAGGAGCGGCTCGAGCGCGAGTTGATTCACAACGTAGCCCTGCGCGTTGAACAGGGCGATACCGCCGACAAATTCAAGGTGTCCGGCCGCGGTGAATTACACCTTTCGGTGCTGATAGAAAATATGCGGCGCGAGGGTTTTGAGCTCGGCGTGTCGCGCCCCGAAGTGATTCAAAAAATGATCGACGGCGTGCCGCACGAGCCCTTCGAGCAATTGGTTGTAGATATCGAAGAACGACATCGCGGCGCGATTATGGAAGAACTGGGTAATCGCAAGGCGGACATGACCGACATGCAAAGCGATAACGCGGGTCGGGTTAAGCTGGAATACGTTGTACCCTCGCGGGGCCTGATCGGTTTTCGCGGCAACTTTCTCACCCTGACCTCCGGTTCGGGGGTGATGACCAGTATTTTTGATCATTACGGCGTGGTTAAAGCAGGGGTCAGTAGCGCACGCAAAAACGGCGTACTGGTGTCCATGGTAACCGGTAAAACCCTGGCTTACTCTCTGTTTAATTTACAGGAGCGTGGGCGCTTGTTTCTCGGCCACGGCGTGGATATATACGAGGGCCAGATTGTCGGTATTCATTCGCGCAATAACGACCTGGCAGTCAACCCTACCAAAGGCAAGCAACTGACCAACATTCGCGCTGCCGGTACGGACGAGGCCCTGACCCTGGTGCCCCCCATTCGCCACAGTCTGGAACAGGCCCTGGAGTTTATCGAAGAAGACGAACTGGTCGAAGTGACCCCCCACCACGTGCGCCTGCGTAAAAAGCTGCTTACCGAAAACCAGCGTAAGCGCGCACCGAAACCCGCCGCCTGATCGACCCCTGGCACCCCATATTTGACCGCCAGTCGGCTTTTGCGCGGACCGCTGGCGAAGTTGCAGGTGTCGAGCTATATTTTCTCGAGAACGGAGGCTGTAGGTGCGGTAATGATTCAGGGAACAAATGGCGCGACGCGCCCGGCCGTGAAACGCGCCATCAGCTCCCAGATGGAGCTGTGGTACGAACAGGGTTTTCTGACCTACGCCATGCTGATTGTCGGCGCGTTCTGCCTGCTCTTTGCGATTTATGATTACTATTACGGCGAGCTTTTTTACGCCACCTTTTTATTTGGCTTCTCCGCCGCGGTATTTGTCGGACTGACCATCCTGGTGCTCACCGGGGTCAGCGAATTTTTGCAGTGGTTTTTCGGTCTGCTAATGATCGCGCTGCTCTTTTTCCTGGTTTTGAATGGCGGCGTATCCGGCACGGGTCTGTACTGGTGTCTGGCTTTTTCTCCGGGTATCGTCTCTATTCTGGGTTATCCCCGCGCGCGTTACATGGCGCCGCTGATTGTATTTGTCCTGGGAATTATTTTCTGGTTTGACTTATATCCCTGGCCCGACCGTATGTTCGAGCCCGTCGTAGAGCTGCGTTTTCTGGCGGCCCTGTCGGGACTATTTCTGTTTACGGTGGGTCAGGACTACGCGTTTCGCGTGGCCCGCGCGCACTCGCTGGAGCGCCAGCGAGTGAATGGCGCTGTGGCAGCCTCCCGCGATGTGCGTACCGGCCTGATCGCGCGGGATGTGATGGAACAACACCTGAGTGCACTGGCGGCGAAGCTCGCTGCCGACGGCGGGGACCACGCAGTGCTTATGGTAGTGGTTGAAAATTTATCCGAACACAACGAAAAACTCGGTGGCGAATTTGGCGATGAAACAGTGCGCTACCTGGCGGATGTGTTGCAGCAGGTTTTGCGCAGCAGCGACGGCATCACCCGATGGGAAGGTGATCGGTTCCTGGTCCTGCTCGAGGGTCAGAACCAACACACTGGGCAACGGGTGCGGCAACGGTTGCGCAAGTTTTTATCGTCCCTGTACCTCGAGCATGGCGGTAAACAGGTGGCTGTGACATTTGATGTGCGCGCGACCAGCGTCGCCAACTGCGGCGATGTCTCCAGTGTGATAGCGTGGCTGAGCAACAGCGAACCGCATATGGCGAGGGACCGGCCTCCCGTCCCTGATGGACTCAGCCTTCACCAGCCAGCAAACCGCATGCCCGGTGTCTAAAGCAGGTTTCCGTATGGTCGTTGACCATGCCCATGGCCTGCATGTGCGCATAGCATATGGTACTGCCGAAGAAACGAAAGCCGCGGGTTTTCATATCGCGGCTGATGGCATCCGAAAGGGGTGTCGTGGCGGGTACTTCGGAGAGGGACGTCCAGTTATTCTGCACGGGCCGGTCGCCCACGAACGCCCATAAATAATTTGCGAACGAACCGAACTCCCGCTGTACTTCGAGAAAACAACGGGCATTGCTAATGGCCGCTTCAATCTTCAGGCGGTTGCGCACGATCCCCGCATCGTTTAGCAGCCGTGAGATGCTGCGTTGATTGAAGCGGGCGACGCGGGGCGCGTCAAAATTCGCAAACGCGCGGCGGTAGTTGTCCCGTTTGCGTAAAATGGTGATCCACGCGAGCCCGGCCTGCGCGCTTTCCAGAATCAGAAATTCAAATAACTTGCCGTCATCGCGACAGGGAACGCCCCACTCCTGATCGTGATAAGCCTGATAGAGCGGATCCGAACCCGCCCAGGTGCACCGTTGCTGTTCCTGCATTTGCGTTTTCCCATGTTCTGCCTTAGCGTAGCCCCCTGCCAATAATAATGGAAGTAGCAGGATGCGTACGCACTACCCCGCAATTCGACCGTACCAGACGCACCGCTTTGAAGTCGGCGAGCCGCATGTCTTGTACGTCGAGGAGTGCGGTAATCCCGACGGCCTGCCAGTGCTGTTCGTGCACGGCGGGCCGGGGGGCGGATGCACGGAGCAGGACCGGTGTTTTTTTGACCCGGAGGTCTACCGTATTATTCTGTTCGATCAGCGCGGCAGTGGCCGTTCCACCCCCCACGCCAGTCTCGTGGCAAACGATACTCACCAGTTGGTCGCCGATATGGAGGCGCTGCGCCAGTATCTCGACGTAGATCGCTGGGTGTTATTTGGCGGTTCCTGGGGCTCTTCGCTCAGTCTGATTTACGCGCAAACCTGGCGAGAACGGGTGCTGGGGTTAATTCTGCGGGGCATCTTTCTGTGTCGCGATGAGGATATTCACTGGTTTTATCAGGATGGCGCTCATCGCGTATTTCCCGATTACTGGCGGGATTTCGTCGCACCCGTTGCCGCAGCAGAGCGCGGCGACATGGTCGGTGCTTATTACCGTTTGCTAACCGGTGATAATGAAATTCAGCGTATGGCTGCCGCCAAAGCCTGGTCTCTCTGGGAAGGGCGCTGTGCCACTCTCAATCCGGCCCCGGCGGTAGTGACCCGCTTTGGCAACCCGCACACCGCACTGGCTTTGGCGCGCATTGAGGCCCATTACTTTGTAAATAAAATATTCCTGGAACCGAACAATATTCTGGCCGGCGCTGATCGCCTGCGCACGATTCCCGGGTTTATTATTCACGGCCGCTACGATGTTGTTTGCCCGGTAGATCAGGCCTTTGCGCTGCATGCCGCGTGGCCGGAGGCGGAGCTCGAAATTATCCGCGATGCGGGCCACGCCTCCAGTGAAGCCGGTACCGTCGACGCACTGGTGCGGGCTGCGGACAGGATGGCGCGCCTGGTTGGCGTACAGAGCAACTAGTGCTGGGACTGATCCAGAGGGTCACCCGCGCATCTGTCGCAGTTGCCGGGTCCGTGGTCGGTGAGATCGGGCCGGGCCTGCTGCTGTTCCTCGGGGTGCAGCGCGGAGACGGCTTGGCGGAAAGCGAAAAACTGGCGCGAAAAATCGTTAACTACCGAGTTTTTTCCGATTCTCGGGGGCGTATGAACAAAAGCGTTGTGGACATGGCCGGAAGCATTCTGGTGGTGCCGCAATTTACCCTGGCCGCCGACACGGGTGCGGGATTGCGCCCGAGCTTTGCCAGCGCCGCACCACCAGCTGTGGCGGAATCATTGTACCTGCGGTTTGTGGCGCAGCTCGAGACACTGCACCAGCCCGTTGCCACCGGCCTGTTTGGGGCAGATATGCAGGTATCCCTGTGTAATGACGGCCCGGTGACGTTTTTGCTGCGCGTGCCGCCCACAGCTTAATGCATGCTAAACAGTGAAAGTTGTTTTCAGTTTTTTCGCCACCAGTACATTTTTCAGGCGCGCGTAGTCGGGTACCCCGTTTTTGTAGGGCGGATAATCCTCCCCCTGAATCAAGGGTTCGAGATAAGCTCGCGCCCGCGCCGTGATGCCAAAACCGTTGCGGGTAATGAAAGAACGGGGCATTTTCTTTTCCACGTTGGCAACTTGTTGTAGAGGCGCCTCCCCCAGATGCCAGCGGTACTTTTTGCCCGCGCCCCGCTGGATAGTAACCATCACTGCATTCTTGCCCGCCAGGGCATACTCGACGGCGGCGCGTCCCACCGCATAGGCCTGCTCCACATCGGTAGCCGAGGCGATGTGGCGGGCGGCCCGTTGCAGGTAATCCGCCAGCGCGTAGTGGTATTTGTAGCCGAATTCGGCTTTGATGAGCGCCGCCAGCGTGGGTGCGACCCCGCCCAATTGCCGGTGTCCAAACGCGTCGGTTGTACCCGTCGCTGCCAGGAACGTACCGTCGGCGTATTGCGCCCCCTCGGAAGCGACGATCACACAGTAACCCGCGCGTTTTACGGTGCGCTGCACTTCGGCCAGAAACTTGTCCCGATCGAAAGCAATTTCCGGAAACAGGATAATATGGGGCGGGTCCCCGGCGCCCTGCGCCGCGAGGCCGCCGGCCGCCGCAATCCAGCCAGCGTGTCGGCCCATCACTTCGAGAATAAATACCTTGGTGGATGTGGCGCACATGGAGGCAACATCAAGGCTCGCCTCGCGGGTGGAGACTGCCACGTACTTTGCCACCGAGCCAAATCCGGGGCAGGTATCGGTTAATGGCAGGTCGTTATCCACGGTTTTGGGAATGTGAATGGCTTGAATGGGGTAGCCCATGGTGTGGGAAAGCTGGGAAATTTTCAGACAGGTATCGGCGGAGTCGCCGCCGCCGTTGTAAAAAAAATAGCCGATATTGTGGGCGCGAAATACCTCGATAAGTCGTTCGAATTCCGCGCGGCTGTGCGCCGGATCCTGAAGCTTATGGCGGCAGGAACCAAAGGCCCCGGACGGCGTGTGGCGCAGTGCGGCGACAGCTTTTGCCGACTCTCTGGAGGTATCGATCAATTCTTCGCGCAGTGCGCCAATAATGCCATTGCGCCCGGCGAAAACCCTGCCAATTTTATCGCGGTTGGCACGCGCGGTTTCGATGACGCCACAGGCGCTGGCGTTAATGACTGCAGTGACGCCACCAGATTGCGCGTAAAACGCGTTCTTTTTTGCCATGCTTTCCCCGCGGGACGCAACTTTATTCGGACCCGGCATGATACTGGAATCGTTGCCCGAATGCATGGCGAACACCCTTCGCAATGGCGGTGCCCGGACATTGATGTGATAATCCGGGCACAGCTTTACCGGTCCGTTATGGCATGCACATTCATATCCTGGGTATTTGCGGCACCTTTATGGGCAGCCTCGCGCAACTCGCCGTCGCCGCAGGCTATCGTGTCACCGGTAGCGATGCCAACGTCTATCCGCCCATGAGTACCCAGCTGGCGCGGGTCGGTATCGAAATTACCGAGGGCTACGATGTGACGCAGCTCCAGCCGGCACCCGACCTGGTGGTGGTGGGTAACGCCCTGTCCCGGGGCAATCCCTGTGTGGAGTATCTGCTCAACGCCGGTTTACCTTATATCTCGGGACCCCAGTGGCTGGGTGAGCATTTTCTGCCAGGCAAACACGTACTGGCAGTTGCCGGAACCCACGGCAAAACCACCACGGCGAGCATGTTGGCGTGGATTCTGGAATACGCGGGGCGCTCGCCAGGGTTTTTGATCGGTGGGGTGCCACAGAATTTTGGCGTGTCGGCGCGACCGGGTACAACGCCATTGTTTGTGGTGGAGGCGGACGAATACGACACGGCGTTTTTTGACAAGCGTTCCAAGTTCGTGCACTACCACCCGCGCACGGTGGTGCTGAATAATCTGGAATTTGACCACGGGGATATTTTCCCGGATCTGGCGGCGATTCAGACCCAGTTTCACCACCTGCTGCGCACAGTGCCCGCACAGGGTTTGGTGGTGGTGCCCCAGGACGATGCCAATCTGGCCGCGGTGTTGCGGCGCGGTTGCTGGACTCCCGTGGAAACGACGGGAGGTAATGGACGGTGGCGCGCCAGTCTACTGGTCAAAGACGGCAGTGCATTTGAGATTTTATGCGACGATAGTGTGGTGGGCAGGGTCGACTGGGAGCAGACCGGCGACCACAGTGTGGCCAATGGTTTGATGGCGGTCGCCGCGGCCTGTCACGTGGGGGTCTCTGCGCAGCAGGCCTGCGCGGGGTTGAGTCTCTTTCGGGGCGTCAGGCGGCGCATGGAACGGCTCGGTAGTTTTGCGGACATCCACGTCTACGATGACTTTGCCCACCATCCAACGGCGATTGCTACAACGCTGCGGGGCCTGCGCAGGAAAGTCGGTGCGGAAAAAATCATTGCGGTTATCGAACCGCGCTCCAATACCATGAAAATGGGCATACATCGCGCGCAATTGACAACGGCCACGGGGGACGCAAATTTCGTGTTGTGGTATCAGCCGCCCGCCATGGACTGGTCGTTACAGGAGCTGGTCGATGGTGCCGATGTGCCAGGTAAAGTGGTGAGCGATATGGAACAGCTGGTCGCAGAGACGTTGAAGGCGGCCGGGGAAAGCGCGCATATTGTGATTATGAGCAACGGCGGGTTCGACGGTTTTCAGACGCGGTTACTGGCCCGGTTAGGGCAGCGTCGCGGCCCCGGGCAAGACGCAAATGGCGCGGTGCAAGGCGATGGCCAGTAACCGGGAGCTGTTGGTGTTGCTGGCCCTGATTGGTGCGATCACACTGTGGTCGTGGCACGACCCCTTTGATCGGCTCACCTGGTGGATGGAGACATTGCCAGTGCTGCTGGCGCTGCCCGTGGTGTGGCTGACCCGGGAGCGGTTTCCGTTGACCCGTCTGGTCTACTATCTGATTTTCCTGCACGCGGCGCTGTTGCTGGTGGGTGGACATTACACCTATGCCCGGGTGCCCGTCGGCTTCTGGGTGCAGGATCTGTTTGATCTAGGCCGCAACCACTACGACCGTCTGGGGCACTTTACGCAGGGGTTTGTGCCCGCGCTGGTGGCGCGGGAAGTATTGTTGGGCAATCGGGTAGTGGCCCGTGGTCCCTGGTTGTTCTTTTTGGTGACCTGCTTTGCGCTGGCGCTAAGCGCCTTCTACGAATTGATCGAGTGGTGGGCGGCGGTGTTCGGCGGCGACGGCAGCATCGAGTTTCTCGGCGTACAGGGGGATATCTGGGATGCCCAGTGGGACATGCTGTGGGCCTTGCTGGGGGCGCTCAGCGCGCAGTTAGCACTGGCGCGGTGGCACGACTGCCAGTTGGCCGAGGTCGCCGCCAGTTGCAAGCGGGAGGTTAGTTAAGTTGGCGCGGGTACTGCTGGTCGGGTGCGGCGACATCGGCAGTGGTTTGGCGACCGTTCTGGCGACCCAGGGGCATCAAATTACCGCGATAAAACGCACCGCACCGCAACGGGCACTGCCCGGGGTGAGCTACCTGACCAGCGATATCACCCAACCCGATCAGGTGCAGCGCATTCCCTGCGAGGTAGATCAGGTGTTTGTGATGCTGGCGCCGGGCGAGCGTACGGAAAGTTGCTACCACAGGTTATTTGTTGTCGGATTGAGTAATCTGTTACAGCATTTTGCAGCTGCCACTGGGGAGCGTTCAAGTCGGCGTCGCCCACCACCGCACTGGATATTTGTGTCGTCCACCAGCGTCTACGGCCAGCACCACGGCGAATGGGTAGACGAGGATTCGCCTACGTTGCCGCAGAGATTTAACGGCCGCTGTCTGTTGCAGGCGGAAAAATTGCTGCACGAGCATGATGCCAGCGCGACCGTAGTCAGGTTTGCCGGTATTTACGGGCCCGGTCGCGACGGATTGATCAACGCCGTATTACAGGGTAACCCGGTACAGTACCAGCCCAGTTACTACACCAATCGTATTCACGCCGAGGATTGCGTACACCTGTTGGCGCACCTGTTGGCGCAACGCCTGGCGGGCGCCGTGTTGGAAGCATGTTATGTGGCGAGCGACAACACTCCCGCTCCCCTGGGCGACGTGGTGACCTGGCTTGCGCAACAACTGGGTTGCGCGGCGCCGCCGGCGAGCGTGGCGATGTCGCCCCCGCAGACGCAGAATAAACGTTGTCGCAATGACAGGGTAACCGAACTGGGATATTTGTTTCGTTACGGTGATTATCAGAGCGGTTATCGCAATATTGTCAACGCATCCACTGGGTAAACGGGTATGGGCGACCGGGGCGCGCAGAAAATTTTAGTCGGCATCAGCAGCTGCCTGTTGGGAGCACCGGTGCGTTATAACGGTGGCCATAAGCGCAATGACTATATCGAAAAAACTCTGGGTCAGTTTTTTGAGTTCGTTCCATTTTGTCCGGAGGTGGATATCGGCATGGGCGTGCCGCGCCCCGCCATTCGTTTGGTGACGGCGGCTGGCGGGGTGCGCGCCGTCGGGGTGCAGGATGCCTCCGTGGATGTCACCGCAAAGCTGGATCGCTGTGCACAGGAGCAGAAACTCTGGCACGGTAATTTGTGCGGTTATATTCTGAAAAAAGACTCGCCCAGTTGTGGCATGGAACGGGTCAAAACCTACACCAACGGTCATCCGAAAAAAAATGGCGTGGGGTTGTACGCGGCCCGTCTGATGGCCAACTTTCCGCTCCTGCCGGTGGAGGAAGAAGGCCGTCTGGGGGACCCGGGTTTGCGGGAAAACTTTCTGCAGCGCGTGTATGTGTTCCACCGCTGGCGACAGTTGCTGGCTCAGGGGGTGAGCCATAACGCGTTGACCAGATTTCACGCCCGGCATAAATTACTTTTTATGAGTCACCACCAAAACGCAACGCGTGCGTTGGGTAAATTACTTGCCGATGGCGCTCAGCAGGATGCGGATCGACTGGCCGGACAATACATCGGTGCCGCGATGACTCTTCTGAAAACCAGGGCGAGTCGCCGTAACCACGTGAATGTCCTGCAGCACATTCAGGGCTATCTTAAGCGCGACCTGCAGCCCGACGATAAACGCGAGCTGGGGGAAGTGATCGAGCAGTACCGCTGTGGCGAAATACCATTGATTGCGCCCATCACCCTGTTACGCCATCATTTTCGCAAAAATCCCGATCCCTATATCGAGGATTCCTGTTACATGCAGCCGTGGCCCGAGGCGTTGCGCCACCACGATCCCGTCTGAGAAATACTGCTCCGTCCTCAATGGGTGTGCAATTGCAACTGTACCCGATTCTTGCCACTCGCCACGGGGGGTGAAATGTTCTAACCTGTTTAACGGTCTATAACGTCGGCGGACACGATGATTACAAGCGTGATGTGGGTTGCGGGGGAAGCGGAGCTGCGCCGTGGGGGGGTCGAGCAGATTGCCACGTGGCACCAACTACCCGAGGCACAATTATGGCTGCATATGTGGGGCGAAGAACCAGAGATTGAACGGGCGCAACTGGAACATTTTAGTTTTCATCCCCTTGCCATCAAGGACGGTTTAAAAAATCGCGAGCCGCCAAAATATCGCGTCTACGATGACTACACGTTCGTCTTATTGCGTGGTCTCGATGCGGAAAGCCTGTCGCTGGACGTGGGCACCATTCAGCTGGCATTTTTTTGCTCGGAGCGTTGCCTGGTGACGCGCAGCAGCGGGGATTCCCCCAGTATCAACCACTGGTTGCAATCCCCCGAGCTGGGCGAGCATCTCGCCCGGGGTGGTCTGGCGGTGTGCCTGCGGGTGGCGAGCACGGTTGCCCAGCGTTACCTCAATTTATTGCTGGATTTCGAACCGCGCCTGGGTGATCTGGAGGACAACTTGCTGATGGCTCCGAGTGACGACGCCATGGCGCAACTAATCGAATATCGCACCAGTCTGCGTAAACTGTGGCGCATATTCAGCTACCAGGAAAAAATATTTCAGCACCTGTGTGACGATATTCCCGAGGATACGGCGGCCGATGCGTGGATCCGCGCGCGGCTGGCCGAGGTCTACGACAAGTTTGAACGGTTGCACAGCCTTAGTCAGTTATATTATTCGCTGGCGGGGGATTTGATTGAGGGCTATCTGTCCCTGTCCTCTCACTCATTGAACAAGAAGCTGGGCGTGTTAACGGTGCTGACGGCGATTTTCGTGCCGCTCAGTTTTCTCGCCGGTGTATACGGTATGAATTTTGATGTGATGCCGGAGCTACACTATCGGTGGGGCTATTTCGTGTTGTTGTCGGTCATGCTAACCGTGGCGGCGGGCCTGATTGTAATTTTTAAGCGCAAAAAATGGCTGTAGTGCATGTGCTGACAGGGTAATCTTTGTCAGGCGCTTCACGAGGACGCGGTGATGGATAAATTCAAGGCGGTACTGGAGTTTCGTCTAATTGATGTGGCGGGCTATCAGCTCACCGTGGTCGAGCTTGGGTCGTCGCTGGCCATCCTGCTGATCGCGATTATGCTGTCGCGTAATCTCAGTAATTACATGACGCGCATCATCACCGCGCGCAGTCGTATTTCCCCCACGCAACTGTATACCTTCAATCACATTTTCAGCTGGGCGATTCTTGCGATTGGTGTTTTATTGTCCCTTGGTATGCTGGGTCTGAGTACCGACAAGCTCATGTTGGTGATCGGGGCGCTGGGTGTTGGGATTGGATTCGGCCTGCAAAATATCGTCAATAATTTTGTATCCGGCATCATTATTTTGTTTGAAAAATCCCTGCGCGTCGGCGATTTCGTGGAACTTGAATCGGGATTGCTCGGGGAGGTGAAGGAAATAAATATTCGCAGCACGTTAATTCGGACGCTGGATAATGCCGATATTCTGGTGCCCAATTCCGAGTTTATTAACAACCGCGTAAACAACTGGACGCTGTCCGATGACGAGCGACGTTTTCTGATACCCTTTGGTGTGGCCTACGGTAGCGACCCGCAGCAAGTCCAGGAAGTGGTGCTCGAAGAAATTAAAAAAGTGCCTTTCACCTTGAGCGGGGAGCGTCGCGAGGCGTCCGTTGTGATGACGGAATTTGGCGACAGCAGTCTTAATTTTGATCTGGTGGTATGGCTCAAGGGCGACAACGTCAAGCGGCCGGGTCTGGTCAGGTCCTGTTATCTTTTAGCCATCCATAGGGCGCTGAAAGATCATGCCATCGAAATCCCCTTTCCGCAGCGGGATTTGCATATTCGCTCGGGACTGCCGAGTGTTGCCGGTTGATTATTCACCGGTGAATGGCGGATAAAAGTATAGCGAGCGCACCTGGTAAACCTGTGGCGCGCCGCGCAGGCGTGTCGCTACCCGCTCACTAACCCATAGGCACTGCCGGCCTGTAATAATGCGATGTGGTCTGCGTCGACGATGGCGACAATCTGACAGCCCATTTTATATTGCGCGCGAGTTTCTTCGTTACTGTTCCAGATCAGCTGTTGCCAGGCGATGCGCAACGTCGCGTTAATATTCATCTCGCCCTGTTGAGGGTTGCGAAAGCTGATGGCAACACGTTTGGTGCTGCCCGGAA
The DNA here is from genome assembly GCA_041633885.1 of Porticoccaceae bacterium. Lineage (GTDB taxonomy): Bacteria > Pseudomonadota > Gammaproteobacteria > Pseudomonadales > Porticoccaceae > JBFJKD01. The sequence goes on along the minus strand of JBFJMM010000019.1, from coordinate 5,703 downwards.
TAAATGCTCTGTCGGTGAGCAACATGATCCCTGACGTGGACAGGTCCTCGATATAGCCAAGCACCGTGCCGCACTCGAGGTCCTTGACCTGAGCGAGAGCGACCAGATGCCGCCGTTGGTTCTTGCGATGATTACTCACCATGGTTACCTCTGCGACGCTCCTTAACGGCCGCGGCTACGCCAGTATAGCCGTTTATGACCACCACCCCTGGCGTGGCTTAGGATTCGCGCTGCGAATAACTCTCTCTCGCGCTCCCCGTAGTGCGCTTGCCGCGTGGCGGTGGATTTTCCCACAAGCGACCGGTGGCAAGGCTCTGCCATCCCCATTTAACCCAGTTTAGCAGGGCGAATACCAGCCACAACGACCAGGCGAGCATCGCCACCCGATAGACCCACAGGGGTACGCTCACTACCTGGCCCTGTGGCAGGCTGCTGGCGCTGTGGTCCTGATACCACTGATACAGGTAGTTGCTCGATCCGTTACCGGTAATCTGCATATCCGGCGCGGACAGCAGGCTCTGGGGAATGGTGGAGAACAGGCTCAGTAGCGCCACGACAGACAGTGCGATCAGGCCTACCTGAATGAGATTGCCCACCCCCGTGGTGCGGCGGCGGCGCGCTTCCATGGCAAAGAACCACAACACAACGGGCAAGCTGCCGACCATATTCACGGTACTCATGCCGACGATCAACAACAGCCACTGCCAGGTTTTTACCGGTATCGACAGCCCCAGACGTCTGCCACCCACCCCCAGTGCCACGGCCACCGCGATAATAACCGCGAGCACGCCCCAGTAGAGCATCGCCGGGCCGATGTCGGGGCCGCTCACCAGTAGCGGCCAGCGCGAGTGGGGAAGTTCCATTTTGAGGTCGATGTTGTTGGCCGGTGTGGCCAGGGCCACTGGGGGAGTGGCGGTGGTAGTTGTGACACCGGTGTCCAAGTCCCATTGAATATCCACGATCTGCAGACCTGGGCGCAGGGGGACAACCACCGTACCGTCGTCCACGGCGCGGGTTTGCTCGCTCCCATCTATTGTCAGGTGTTGCAGTCTGCCAGGTAGCGGCAGGGTGACCGGGTAGTCGCCGCCCAGGCTGGAACGGATTGCCAGGGTGACCTGTAGCGCCCCACTGCGCGCGCCGGGGCGATAGTCCAGGGTGGCGCTTTCCACCGTGGTGGTCGGTCCGGCAATGGGCTCCGGTTTGATGGCCGACAGGATCAGGTGTTCTCCCGGCCAGGGGCGCCAGGTTGGCTGCGCGGCCCCAGATGGGTCCGCGGCCTTTACCGGGGGCAGCCCCTCACTGACAACATGCCAGCGCGGTGAGCTGTTGACGCGCCACTGTTCCACCCACGCGGGGTTATCGGCGGCGGTCAGCGCTAACTGCTCGGTAATGGGCAGCGTGGAACGCCATTGCAACCTCGTCTGGCGGCTGTCCAGCGCCACCAGTACTTCCCGGTTCTCCACGGTCAGCCCCGCACTCACCACAGACTCGTCCGGCAGCAGCGCGACGCGCAAATTGAGGGGCCCCATACCTGGCGCGACCCGGGTCACCGTGGTCAGCACCTGCCAGTCCAGGTCGAATATGAATTCGCGTTCGACCCGCACAAAGGGCGCAATGGGGTTGGGTGCCAGGGTCTCGACCGCCTGTTTTTGCTCCCGTTTGTGCAGCTGTAACGAGCCTCCCGGCACAGCCCCGTTCACCAGGCCTTCGACGTGCCATTGCGGCGCGACCACCGACACATTGTGTGCGGTCAGCGCGAAAGGCAAGGTTATTTGCTCGCCGGTCAGGGTGCCGCTTAGCACCAGGTCGCGACTGCCCGCGTCGAGGGCCACCCACAGTTTGTTCCCTTCCCGCGCCAGGGGTGCGGGCTGGCCGTCGACCAGCAGAGTGTGCGGTTGCCAGTTGTCGTCCCCCGGCAGGGGCAGGGCGATCCTCGCGCCGGCGTTGGCGCGAATCCGCAGCTGCATACGGTCTTCGTCGAGTTGTAGATGCACGGCCTGAATAGACGCACACTGGGGTGCGCAGGCTGGCGCACGGGTTAGTTCAGCGCGCAATTGGTCGAGCAGGGTTTGCGGCGGGAACGGCGCGGCCTCGGCGGCAGGCACATAACCGCCGAGGGTCAGGGAGAGCATGGCCGGCAGCAGGTACGCCCCCATCGCGACGGCAGGGCCGCTATTTTTTGCAACAGAGCCGCCACCGCCAGGGCGTCCCGCACCCAGCACCGCCCGCCCCAGACCGAACAGCAGCAATGCGGCCAGCGCGATCTGTATGAATTTAAGCAGTCGGGTCAACCAGGGTGGGCTCAGGTACAGCCTCAGCGGTTGGTCGGCGCGCACCGGGCCACTCCAGTCCAGGTGTATCTGACGCCATTGACAGCTGGGTTCCCCGGGGCCGGTTTGTACGTTGTCGGTGGGCCGATAGCGTTGGCGCCGCGGTTTTTCGGCGACGTCCCGTTTCATCTCCACACTGTCCAGGGTCGCCTGGGCGCTTTCCTCGAGAGTCTGCGGCGCCTGAGCCGGTGCTGTCGAACGCGGGTAACTGTAGGGGGCGGTATTGATGGCGCGCTGTTGTTCCAGCTGGGGGTAGAGCCCCTGGCGAATCTGTTGCACCGCAAATGCCAGCACGATCAGCACCAGCACCGCCAGAGTGGCATAACCAAACCACAGCACCCCCTGCCGGGAGCGCCCGTCCGGCAACGCGCGGATAAGTGGTAATACCCCTGTCAGAACCGCCCAGCTCCACAGTGGGGAGTGGCTTTCGTGGTAGGTCAGGGCGAGCACGGCTACCCCCAGTAATCCCCATCGCCACCCCAGTAGTCTGGCCAGGGCGCCAACCAGCAGCAGGCAGATAAACAGGTCCCACAAATCCCAGCTCGATAGCCAGGAGGACTGGACGCGATCGGGTCCCGCGGCGTGCCACAGGTGCCAGCCGGGGGGTAGCCGCAATTCCACGCCGACCCGTTCGAAGTCCTGTTGCCAGCCACTGGCGGAAAGGGCGGCAGCAGGTTCAACGCGGCTTATCGCCTCGACGTTAACCTGTGCCTGACGTATTTCAATTCCGGCGTTTTGTTCTCCCGGCAGACGGGTGACTACCTGCGATTCACCCCCGGAGACGATCCTGCCCAGGGCCAGTTCCGGCTGTGCCCGCAGGCGCCAGTTGTGGGTCAGCGTGCCGCTGATCAGATCCCGGGCGGTTGCTCCCTCACCGCTGAAATCCAGCCACAGGGTGCGTTGCAGGGACAGGCGATTGGCGGCCGGTGTGGCGTCCCCCCGATACTGTTCTTGCAGGGTCAGCGTATCGTCTGGACCCAGCAGATAGGTGGGAAGGTTGCGGTACTCTTCTGGTAAATCCAGTTGCGACGGGTCGACCGCGGCAACCCCTTCCACCTGTACGCCCCGCAGGGCCGGGTCGGCGCGAAAACTCCACACTTCCTGTGCTGGCCACTGCGCGTCCAGTCGGCGCACGGCAAATCTGTCCGGGGCTGCCGTATAGCGCGCTGCGAGGCGCAAACGCCATTTGCCGGCGCGGGCCTGTACCCGCAGACGCCCGTCCGCCTCGATACGCGCCGGCAGGGGCGATGTGAAATCGATGGGTTGCGCGCCATCCGGCAACAACTGGCCGATGACTATTTCCCGTGGGCTTCCGGATATGGTCAGGCGTAGCTCGGTTTCCAGCAGCATTGGTATATCGTCGCTGAGTAGCCGAAACACTTCCATTGCGAGGGTGTCATTGTGTGCCGCGCCGGTGTCCGTGGTATCCCTGTCCCGCAGCCACAGGCGCCCCTGGGCGTCAAGATCCACGGGCGTCTGCTTGCCATCCACCAGCAACCTGATCAGGGCGCTGTCGGCGGCTACTGGCAGATACTGCGGTGGTTGCTGCCAGCGCAACAGCCCCTCAATTGCATAGTGTCCGGGGGTGGCAAACAGCGCGGGTCGGCCGTTCTTTTCCAGCACGATGGCAGGCGCGTTATTAACGGTGACCTGGAGAGGCCAGTGTTTACGGTTACCCGGTAGATAAATCCAGCCTTCGCCATACAGGGTCCAGCGCTGGGCAAAGCGTGCCCCCTGTTGATTTATTTCGAGAGTGAGTTGCTCCGGCCACAGGCAGCGCCGTTGCTCGGGCTGTTCGCTGGCGGTGTGGGACAGGCGCGGACACTGGTGCACCTTATCGTCCTTCAGTACCCAGGGCGCCCATGGTGCCAATTCGTCGGGAATTGTCGCCGCTGCGTTCAGGGAAAATATGCTCCAGAGCCCCGCGCACAGCGCGGCCAGTACTAATATGGTCGGACGAACCCGGGTCATGGACGCACTCCTTGTGGCGGTAGCATACTGTGGCGCAGGTCGCGACTGTGCAGTGTTTGGCAGGACTCCGGCGGAGTCCGTCGCAAACGTTCGCGGCTCTGCGCCATGAGCCTTTTGTTCAGGGTGGAACCCGGCCCCATCGGTGATTGAATTATTGCCCGCGCTTATTGTTTATCTAGCGTATCAGATTAACAAGTCCCTTAGTGGCTGACCAGTCGCGCGAATGGTGCGCTATTTCACGCTGCGGAACTTTTAATACATTACAGCGTTTTTAATAGCGCCTGTCTTATGCCTGCGGGCGCGGTGGCACCGCATTGCTGAGGACCGCGTCCGCCCTCGATACGAAACGACGTATTGCCAACCGGTATCTTGAAACACCCACATCGTCGGTTGGCAATTCCCATGTCCCGCGACGTAATCCGTCATCCGATGCGGGAGCCACTTCTGCCTACTGAAGGTTAAGCTGGAGGGGAACTTGCAAAACCTAAAAACACAACTATCCTTAAATTGAGTTGGGCGCCGAGTTGAGGCTCAGCAAAGCAGGGATGGCTGGACGGTTTTCTCCCGCGTGACAAACATCATTTTTCCGCTCGGCGAGCGCCCTGCCTGCCGAGCCGCGAGGGGTATCCGATGCAAAAATGGCAGGTTGTTGCGTTGCTGGTGTCCGGGATCGTACTGGTGGCAGGTGCGGTGCTGGCGCGGGTTAAATTTGGCGACAGATTTGAATTAAAAACCCTCGATCTGGTGTTATTGGTATTGCCCCTGTTGTTGGTGTTGCTGGTGACGGGCAAGCTGAAAATGCTGGATGCGTTCGGGGTCAAGGCCGATTTCTCCGAACTGTTTGCCGACGCCGCGCGGACCCGCATTGCCGCTGACGTGGCAGATACCCAGGTGCCGGGCGTGGAGGAGGTGGTCAGCCTGCTGGAAATGGCTGCCAAGGGTGGCGTGCAGGATATTCCGCGGCTGGTGGAACAAAAAACCCAGGCGCTGGTGTTCAGACTCGGTCACGGAGGCTATTTCGGTCCCGCTATAGAGCGTTATCTCGACGCACTTTATGCCAGCTCCTACCTGCAGTATTTAGTTATCTTGAATGACGACGGCAAATTATTTGGCATCTACCAGGCTCTGGATGTGGCGGTGTATTTTCGCGCCGAAAAAGAACGCGCCTACCGAGATTTTGCCAAATGGTTGAACGAGGCGTCAGCCGGCGCGCGGGAGCGATTGAAAAAGCTGCCCGGCTTTGTCGACGCGCAACTGGCGTTGACCCCCGATGCGAGCAAGCGCGAAGTGCTTGGCCAGATGGATCATCTGCAGGTTGACACCATTCCGGTGGTGGATGCGCAGGGCTTTTTTATTGGCACGGTGGAGCGCTCGCGCCTGACCTCCAGCCTGATTCTGGAGG
>JBFJMM010000018.1:0-17608 GCA_041633885.1 Porticoccaceae bacterium | reverse complement strand
TGTCGCCGCGTTCCCATGCCGACTCCCCTTAGCTGCTTGTTGGTATTATTCTGCCTATTGTAATTGGCGAACCCAGGATTGCCAGCGGATTTGCCGTTATGGCGGTCATTTTGTCGGGTCACCCTCGACCACTGGCGTTGCGACCGGGCCACTGACGCCGGTGAACATGCCGCGAAACCAACGGCTCGCGGGATCATTATCCGCACTCTTATGCCAATACAGGCTAAGGGACAGTGGCTCCACAGCAAATGGTAGCGGACACATGGCCAGGCCCGACTGCGCGGCCAGGCCGCGGGGCATACTCAGGGCCAGGTCGGTGCGCGCCACAATAAGGGTGGCCACCATGTAGTGTTGGGCGCGCAGCGCCAGTCGCCGCTTTTTACCCAGCGTTTGCAGCGCGAGATCAACGTGCCCCGGACCTCTGCGGCGACTGGAGATGTGTATGTGTTGCAACGCCAGATAGTCAGCCAAAGACAGAGGGGCGGTACACGCCGGGTGTCCCGGGCGCAGCACACAAACGTACTCGTCCTTGAGGAGCGGGGAACTGCACAGTTGAGGATCGGACAACAGGGGTGGTTCGACCGCAAAGTCGGCGCCGCCATTAGCCAACTCAAGGGATACATTTTCCCGCGCCAGAGGAAAGCTCTGTACGCTCGCCTGCGGTGCCTGTACGTGAAGACGTTGCAGGAGCGTGGGTAAATACAGCGCCTCGGCCAGATCCCCCATGCTCACTCGAAAAGTTTTCTCTGAGGAACTGGCCGCAAAGCGATCGTGTTCGAGCAAACTGTTGTCCAGCATTTGCAGGGCTTCCCGCACCCGGCCAATCACACTCTCTGCCATGGGGGTTGGCAGCATGCCCTGCGGCGAGCGCACGAACAGGGGATCGCTGAAAGTAGCGCGCAGGCGTCGTAACGCATTGCTGACGGCGGGTTGAGTGACGTGCAATACCTCCGCGGCGCGGGTCAGATTGCGCTCCGAGTAAATGGCATCGAACACCACAAATAAATTTAGATCAACGTTGTTCAGTCGCATTTTTAAGATTTTCCGCGCATATCCGGGCAGTTTTTGAAAGTTGTCAGGGGTGCAGCCTCGCTTCACTCACCATAATTATTATTAATATAAGCACATTCATAAAATAAATTACATAAATATGTTGTGTTGTTCTATGCTGCGGCTCCGGCGCCAGATCCAGTGAGGGTCAGTGCCGTCGGGGTCCTCCTGAATCGAGTGAACGGATGAGCGAAATCTACTTTGTGCGTCACGGGCAGGCATCGCTGGGCGCGGTGGATTATGATCAGTTGTCACCGTTGGGCTGGCAGCAGGCGGGCTGGCTCGGCGACTATTTTCGCGAACGTGGATTGCATTTCGACAAGGTCATCAGCGGCGATCTACGTCGCCATCGCGAGACCCTGGCGGGCATTGGCGAGGCTATGGGCGTCTCCTGGAAACCGCGCATAGAAACGGGTTTCAATGAATTCAGCTTTCGACCATTGATGAAAATTTATGGGCAGTTCAGCGGTGGCGACAGCACTATCTCCCTGCATCCGGAAACATTTTTTCAACAGCTGCGCGCCACACTGGAAGCCTGGATGAATGGCAGTCTGGATGCGGCCGTGGCGGGAGCAGGTACGGTCCATGAAACCTGGCAGCAGTTTGAGCAGCGGGTGAGTACCGCACTCGGCGCCATTCAACAGTCCAGTCGGGGAGAGCGCATACTGGTGGTCTCGTCTGGCGGGCCTACCGGGCTGGCGCTCAAGCGGGTGCTCGGGCTATCTGATCAGACCGCGGTGGAATTGATGCTGCAGGTCAGAAACACGTCGGTCACGCGGTTTTACTGTGACCGGGCGCGCATAACTTTGGCGGCATTCAATCAGCTTTCCCATCTCGATGCTCCCGATCGGCGCCACGCGTTGACGCTTGTTTAACGGGCGTGCGGCGTTGCGCTCCGGTCAAAACCGTTACGTCTAACGCTTACGACTATAGAACCGACAGACTCAACAAAAAGGTAGAGCATTATGAACACCAGGTTATCCGATAAAGCCGTGGCGTTGCGCGACTTACTGCAAAAATTTATGGATGAAGAAATCTATCCAGTGGAAAAAGAATACGCCCATTATCTGCACACCACCGACAACCCGTGGGCGACACCGCCCCTGATGCAGGACCTGAAAGTAAAGGCGCGGGCACAGGGCCTGTGGAATTTATTTCTACCGGCCCACGACTGTGAGGACGGCCTCAGCAACGTCGACTATGCGCCCCTGGCGGAAATTATGGGCCGCGTATTGTGGGCGCCGCAGGTATTCAATTGCAACGCGCCGGATACGGGAAATATGGAAGTGTTTATCAAATACGGCACGGCCGCGCAGAAAGAAAAATGGTTAAAGCCCCTTCTGGACGGAGAAATTCGCTCGTCGTTTGCGATGACCGAACCCGACGTGGCCAGTTCGGATGCGACCAACGTGCAGTGTTCAATCGTTCGCGATGGCGAAGATTACGTGATCAATGGACGCAAATGGTTTATCACGGGGATTATGCACGAAGCCTGTAAAATAATTATTGTGATGGGCAAAACGGATCCGGATAATCCCAATCGCCACGCGCAGCAATCGCAAATTCTGGTGCCCAAGGACACGCCGGGATTAAACATTATTCGTCCGCTTACCACATTTGGTTACCTCGGGGCGCCGCTGGGCGAAGCCGAAATAGTCTTCGACAACGTGCGTGTGCCCGCGGAAAATTTATTGCTGGGTGAAGGCCGCGGTTTTGAAATAGCCCAGGGGCGACTCGGCCCGGGGCGTATTCACCACTGTATGCGTCTGATCGGCTGTGCGCAGCGGGCCCTCGAGTTGATGTGCCAGCGGGTGGAAACCCGCAGCACCTTCGGGCGCAAGCTCAGCGAACACCAGTCGGTACGGGAAGATATCGCGCAGTCGTTCTGCGACATCGAGCAGGCGCGGCTGTTGACATTGATGGCGGCGGAAAAAATTGATCGCGAGGGTGTGAAAGAAGCCCGTGATCTGATTGCCGCTATCAAGGTGGTCACGCCGTCTATGGCGGCGCGGGTTATCGATCGCGCCATTCAGGTGCACGGCGCGGGCGGCCTCACGGAGGATTATTTTCTCGCAGAAGCCTATAACTACGCTCGCCAGATACGTTTTGCCGACGGCCCTGATCAGGTGCATATGATGTCCCTGGGTAAATCCCTGGTGCGTCGCCATGCCTAACCGCGTACCCTTGGCGGTATGATGGTAAGCGGGTGTTAAACAGATATAACGGTTTAGTTATCACAGGACAATGGAGTTGATGACACAATGAAAGCACTGGTTTGCGAAGCCTACGGTGAGATAGAAGATCTGGTATACCGCGATATGCCGGACCCGACGCCCGGTCCCGGGCAGGTACTGGTCAAGGTGCGCGCGATCGGCGTCAATTTCCCCGACGGGTTACTGGTGCAGGGCAAATATCAGTCGCGACCGGAACCGCCCTTCAGCCCCGGCGGAGAATTCAGTGGGGATGTGCTTGAGTTGGGCGAGGGAGTGACCTCCGTCAAACCCGGGCAGGCGGTGCTCGGCTGGTTTCCTGGGTTCGGCGCCTACGCGGAAAAGGTGGTGGTGGATGCCCACATTCTGTTTCCCATTCCTGCGGCACTGGACTATGACCAGGCGGCCGCCCTGATTTGTGCAACCGGCACGGCCCACCATGCGCTGCGTCAGCGCGCGGCACTGCAGCCGGGGGAAACCTTGGTGGTCCTGGGTGCGGCTGGCGGCACCGGTATCGCGGCGGTGCAAATTGGCAAGGCCCTCGGCGCGCGGGTCATCGCGGTGTGTTCCAGCGCGGAAAAACTGGCTTTTGCCAAATCCCAGGGGGCGGACGATGGCATTAATTATGCCGAGGAGGATTTAAACAAACGCATCAAGGCGCTCACCGATGGCAAGGGCGCGGATGTTGTGTACGACGCCGTCGGCGGCGATGCCTTTGATGCCTGCTCCCGGGCGATGGCCTGGAATGGGCGCTTGCTGGTGATTGGTTTTGCGTCCGGGCGCATCCCAACCCTGCCGGTCAATCTGACCTTGGTAAAAGGCTATTCACTGGTAGGTGTATTTTGGGGAACCTTTACCCAGAAGCAGCCGGATGACCATGCCGCCAATATGCAGGAACTGTTTAAATGGATTCAGGCAGGGAAAGTAGTGCCAGTTATTGATACCGTTTATCCGCTGGCGGAAGGGGTTCAGGCGATTTTGAAAATCACCGGACGGGATGTAAAGGGCAAACTGGTATTGCGGCCGTAGGGCACGACCTGCCATTTGGGGGATTAACGTGACCAACAACTCGCTTAGTACATCTTTTGATATCAGCGGCAAAGTCGCGCTGGTAACCGGTGCTTCCAGCGGTTTCGGTATGCATTTTGCGCGCGTACTGGCGGGCGCTGGTGCTAAGGTAGTGGTTGCGGCGCGGCGTCAGGAGCGCCTTCAGACTTTAGTGGAGGAATTGCACGCCAACAATTGGGAAGCGTGCGCGGTAAACCTCGATGTTACCGACGGCGCCAGTGTTGCGCAGGCGTTCGACGCCGCACAACAGGCGTTTGGCACGGTGGACTTGTTGATCAACAACGCGGGGGTGGCGGTTCCCAAAACGGTACACAAAACCCGCGAAGCGGACTGGGATTTTGTCATGGACACCAATCTTAAAGGCGCATGGATGGTTGCCTCTGAAGCAGCGCGGCGATTACTCGCGGCTGGTCGCGGCGGCTCCATCATCAATATCGCTTCCATCCTCGGCCTTTCCACCAGCATGGGTCACGGGGTTTACGCAGCCTCCAAGGCCGGGGTTATTCAGCTTACCAAACACCTGGCCCTCGAACTGGCCGGTAAAAATATTCGCGTCAATGCACTTTGTCCAGGGTACTTCAAAACAGAAATGAACGATGAGTATTTCGAGAGCGAGGCGGGCAAACAGTATATTCAGGCAACGCCAGCGGGACGCCTGGGAGAGTTGTACGAAATGAACGGACCCCTGCTGCTGTTGGCCAGCGCTGCCGGTTCGTTTATTAACGGCGTAACACTGGCGGTGGACGGCGGGCATCTGGTTAAATCAATTTAGAGTTTTAAACCCGACAATATTGGTTGTTGTTCTGTACGCCAGTCCCGGGCGACAACACACCCTTCGAGGAAAACTTACGTGAATACGAAGTACGATTATAGTGGCAAGGTGGTGCTTATCACTGGCGCTGGCTCGGGTTTCGGCCAGTTGGCCGCACAGCGTTTTGCCGAGGCTGGTGCCAAGCTGGCGATTTGCGATGTGAATGAAACGGCGGTGGACACGGTTGCCGACGCGTTGCGTGGCCAGGGCATGGAAGTATTCTCCATGGCGTGCGATGTCAGCCAGGGGGCGCAGGTGGAAGCCTTCGTGAATGCCTGCGTGGAACGGTACGGGCGTCTCGACGTGGCGGTTAACAATGCCGGTGTCGCACAGCAAAAGCTGCGCATTCACGATTGCGACGAGGCGATGTGGGATCACACCAACAATATAAACTTGAAAGGTGTGTTCTTGTGTATGAAGTTTGAACTGACCCAGATGTTGAAACAGGCCGGCGGCAGTATCCTTAACGTGAGTTCGGCAGCGGGCGTCATGGGCGCGCCGTTTCTGGGGATCTACAGCGCTGGAAAACACGGGGTGATCGGTCTGACAAAATCCGCCGCGCTGGAATACGGGCGCAAGAATATTCGCGTGAATGCCATCTGTCCGGCATTTTCCAAAACGCCCCTCCTGGAAAAAGGTTTAAATGTGGTGGGCGGCAAGAAACTGGAAAATCTGCTACAGGGCAATCCCATGCAACGGCTGGGGGAAACGGAAGAGATTGTACAGGCCATGCTGTGGGCGTGCTGTGACGATAATGGTTTTATGAACGGTGTGGCGATTTCCCTGGACGGCGGGTTGGCCGCTGGCTAATGGTGCGCCATCAACGGTGAAAACGTGATGTCTCTGGAAGATACGCGCCGCGAGTACAACTACGGACGTCTAACCCGCGCCAGGCTGCTGGCCTCGCCGTTCGATCAGTTCGCGTTGTGGTTGCAGCAGGCCACGGACGCGGAAATTCAGGATCCCACCGCGATGGTGCTGGCCACCGTTGCCGCTTCCGGTTTGCTTTCGCAACGCACGGTGTTATTAAAACACGTTGATCATAATGGATTTGTGTTTTACACCAATATGGAAAGTCGCAAAGCATTGGAGATTAGTGCCAATTCCCGGGTAAGCCTGCTTTTCCCATGGTTGCTGCTGGACCGCCAGGTGATGGTGTGCGGTATTGCCAGTCCGCTTCCCCGCGCCGACGTAGATAAATATTTTGTAACCCGCCCCCGGGAAAGTCAGCTGGCGGCGTGGGCATCGCCGCAAAGTCGCCTGCTCGAGTCCCGCGCCGCGTTGGATAATCGGTACGCGGCGATGCAAAAAAAATTCGCGGGCCGCGACATTCCGGTTCCGGAATTTTGGGGTGGTTATCGGGTAACACCCAGTGAATTTGAATTCTGGCAGGGGGGCGAAAATCGTTTGCACGACCGGTTTCGTTATGTGCCGGACGATGCCGGCGCCCATTGGGCGGTCACCCGTCTGGCCCCATGATTGCGCACATCGCCGGTTCCGGTCTGTTTGGTGGCGGGCGCCACGCCATGGGGGATGACTTTACCATGAGCTGGATATGCCAACCGGAGTCTAATCCCGGTGGGACACACCAGTGAGTTGGTGTGGCAATCCAGGCCTGGTGCCTATATGTCGAAGTTAACGCGCATACATTTTATTCGCCACGGCGAAACGGACTGGAATGCCGAGGGGCGGGTGCAGGGCCAAAGCGAATCCGTACTGACGGAGCAGGGCGTGACTCAGGCACGGCGGCTGGCCGGCGCCTTGCGGTCGTTCAATTTCGGCGCAATATATTGCAGCAGCAGTGTGCGCGCGCAGCAAACAGCGGCGATTGTTTTCGCGCATCGCAGTGCTGAAATTATCCATCGCGACGAACTGCGTGAAATTCACCTCGGCCCCTGGGAGGGGTTGCTGTATCGACAGGTCGCGCAGCTTGACCCGCAGCAACATGTCGCATTTCGTCAGACGCCTCACCTGTTCAGAGTTCCCGGCGCGGAAACCTTCGCCGAATTACAGCAGCGTAGCAGCGCGGCGGTAAAGGAAATCGGCCGCAACTTTGCCGGTCAGGAAGTGGCGCTGGTCAGTCACGGTGCGTGGATAAGAAGCGTGTTGGTTGCTATCACCGGCAAAACGTTGCAGCAACTGTGGGAGCCGCCCGCGGTCTCCAACTGTGCGCATATCATTATCGACACGAACGGCGGCGGCGCAGGCCGTGTGGTAAAACAGGTTACTGATCAGCACTGGGTTTAACTGGGCGAAGCGTGGCACATCGCAGAAACGTTTAGCGTCGCCAGAACATCGGCGTAAACAGGACCAGCAGTGTAAAAATCTCCAGCCGCCCAAGCAACATGCCGGCGCACAATACCCACTTTGCAAAACTGTTGAGCTGTCCGTAGTGCTGTGCGACATCGCCCAGACCCGGACCCAGGTTATTCAGTGAAGCCGCAGTAGCTGACCACGCGGTGACATAGTCGAGGCCAGAGGCCAGTAGCAGTAACACGATGGCGTAAAATACCGCCAGATAAACACCGAAAAAAGCCCATATGGCGTCCGCTACCCGATCCGGAATAATCCGTTTGTTGACCTTCATGGGAAAAACCGCGCTGGGATGAATCAGGCGATATATTTCCCGCAAGCCCTGTTTGGCCATAATCATCATGCGCCCCACCTTAATGCCGCCGCCAGTGGAGCCGGCACAGGCGCCGAAAAATGATAGAAAAATCAGGAAAAAAGGTAAAAAACTCGGCCATTGGCTGAAATTGTCGGTGGCAAAACCGGTGGTGGTCATGATTGAAACCAACTGGAAAACGCCGTGTATCAGACTTTCCTGCAAAGCGTAGGTGTTGGTTAAATAAAGATAAGCGCAAACGATTATTGCGCCTGCGCCCAGCATGTACAAATACATTTTGGCTTCCGCATCGCGCAGGTAGTGGCGCAGGCTTTTACGGTTCCAGGCAAAAAAATGCAGGGCAAAATTCAACCCTGAAATAACCATAAAGAAAATTGAGACAAAAATTATTTGCGGGTTGTCAAAATAGCCAATACTGGCATCGTGGGTGGAGAAACCACCGATGGCGACCGTCGAAAAACTGTGGGCAAGCGCATCAAACAAATCCATGCCCGCCAGCCAGTACGCTGTCATACAGGCAATGGTGAGAATAACGTAGATGATAAACAGTGCTTTTGCGGTTTCGGTAATACGCGGTGTCAGCTTGCTGTCTTTAATCGGTCCGGGGGTTTCCGAGCGGTACAGTTGCATGCCGCCGATACCGAGCATGGGCATGATTGCCACGGCGATAACCACGATGCCGATGCCCCCCAGCCATTGCAGTTGCTGGCGATAATACAAAATGGATTTGGGCAGGTCATCGAGTCCGGTAATGACCGTAGCGCCGGTGGTTGTAAGTCCGGAGACGGATTCGAAAACCGCATCGGTAAAAGACAGATTGAGGGGATCAACGAGACTCAACGGCAAAGCGCCGACCAGACCCAACACCCCCCAGAACAGAACGGTGATGACAAAACCGTCGCGGGTGCGTAACTCGATGTTACTGCGGCTATAGGGCAGCCAGACGAGAACGCCGATGGAAAAGGTAATCGCAAAAGCGAGGAAAAAGGTGTGTTGAGTTTGTTCGCCGTACAGGGATGCGACTACGATTGGCGGCATCAAGGTGATGCTAAAAAGCATCAGTAATAGGCCGAGAATGCGGGCAATAATTGGTACGTGCATCAGAAAAAGGTAAACCCCACCTGAAATAATTTTTCAATGTCGCGGATATGCCGCTTGTCGACCACAAACACAATGACGTGGTCGTTGTTCTCGATCACCACGTCGTGGTGAGCCATGATTACTTCGCCGTTGCGCACTACTGCGCCGATGGTGGTGCCCGGCGGTACCTTGACATTCTCGATACTTCGTCCCACCACTTTTGAACTCTTGGGATCGCCGTGGGCAACTATCTCCAGCGCTTCGGCAGCGCCGCGTCGCAGGGAATGAACGTTGGCCGTATCGCCGCGGCGCACGTGGGTCAGGAGCGAACTGGTGGTTGCCTGTTGCGGTGAAATGGCAATGTCTATCTCTCCGCCCTGCATTAAATCCGCGTACACGGGATTGCTGATCAGTGTCATCACTTTTTTGGCGCCGAGTCTTTTCGCGAGCATGGAGGACATGATATTGACCCGGTCGTCATTGGTCACCGCGAGAAAGACATCCGTATCTTCAATATTTTCTTCCACCAGCAGGTCGCGATTGCCGGCCATGCCGATGAGCACGATGGCTTTATCCAGCCGTTCCGATAAAAAATCACCACGCTCGGCGGAGAATTCAATTATTTTTACGTTGTAATCGTGTTCCAGTGCTTTGGCCAAACGAAAACCAATATTGCCACCGCCGGCAATAATTAAACGCTGATAGGGTTTTTCAAGACGCCGTAACTCGCCCATCACTTTGCGAATATTTTCCCGTGCGGCAATGAAAAACACTTCGTCCCCGGCTTCGATGATCGTATCACCCTCGGGCACAATGGGCCGATCGCGGCGAAATATTGCGGCCACTCTGGCATCCGTGTTGGGCATGTGTTCGCGCAGGGAACTGAGGTGATTTCCCACCAGCGGCCCGCCGTGGTAGGCGCGCACCGCCACCAGCTGGACCACGCCGTCGGCAAAATCCAGCACCTGCAGGGCGCCGGGTTGTTCGATGAGTTTATAGATGTAATCGGTTACCACCTGCTCCGGGGTAATGAGAACATCCACCGGCATATTGTTATCGCCAAACAGTTTTTCCCGAATGCCATGGTGTACGTAATCATTGGCGCGCACGCGCGCGATTTTGGTGGGTGTGCGAAACAGGGAGTAAGCGACCTGACAGGCTACTATATTTACTTCGTCGCTACGGGTCACCGCCACCAGCATATCGGCGTCTTCAATACCGGCGGAGATCAGCACGTCGGGATGGCAGCCCATACCCACAACCGTGCGTATGTCGAGCCGATCCTGCAGTTCTCTCAAACGCGCCCCGTCGAGATCAATGAGCGTGATGTCATTGGCTTCGCTGGCCAGATTTTCCGCCAGGGTGCCACCCACCTGGCCGGCACCGATAATGATAATTTTCATGTAGCTGCCCTTCAGTAAGAGGGTTTAACACCAATCTGCCTGTCAGCGCCTGGCGTACACATCAGGCGCCTTCGAGCCAAACCGCGGAACCGCCTGACCACTGTCGGGCCGCACGGTTCCACCCTGGCGGGTTTGCGCCGGGAATTGTCGACAATCGGGCGGGGTCCAGCTTACCAATATCTGTGCGTTCGCGCAGTAATTTGCTTGGCGTTGCGCGGCGTGGTATCCCCCCGGCGGCGAGACGGCAGCCGGGTCAGATTCGATCAGTTTTTAAGACACGAGTCAGAGGGCCACGCCATCAGGGAGGGCGGTGGTCCCCGACGACTTGCTTAACAACGCATAGTAAAAGCCGTCGCAAGCGTCGACCCCAGGTAATATTTGTCGACCGTGCCCGGTGGCAATTCCCCAGGACGGGTTCGGTGTCATTGCCCGGGCGCCCGGCGTGCCGTCAAGGAACTGTTGGACGACGTCGTCATTTTCCTGCGGAAGTACGGAGCATGTCGCGTAGAGCAATTTTCCACCGGGCGCCAGCAGTGGCCACAATTGCCGGAGCAAGCGTAGTTGCGTGGTGGCCAGGTTGGCAATATCCGCGGGTTGACGCAGCAGTTTGATATCCGGATGACGGCGGATAACACCAGTCGCCGAGCAGGGTGCATCCACCAGAATGCGCTGAAACGGCACGCCGTCCCACCAGTGCGGCGCCGTGGCGTCGGCCGCGAGCAGGGTGGCGTTTAGTTGTAGACGTTGCAGGTTTTCCCGCACCCGATCCAGACGCCGGGGGTCGACGTCCAGCGCGACCAGTTCCGCCAGACCGGGTTCCCGCTCCAGCATATGGCAGGTCTTTCCGCCGGGGGCGCAGCAGGCATCTAGTACCCGTTGCCCCGCCGCCAGGTCCAGCAGCTCGCAGCTCAACTGGGCCGCTTCATCCTGGATACTGACCTGGCCCTGGGTCCACCCGGGTAGCTGTTCCACTGGCACCGGTTGTACCAGTTGCACCCCGGCGGGGCTGTGGGCCGTCCCGGTAGCCGTCATGCCAGCTGCGCGCAGGTCGTCGAGATAGCGGGCGCGGGTGGTTTTGGCGAGGTTAACCCGCAGGGTCATGGGCGGGCGGGCGTTATTGCCCGCGATAATCGTGTCGGCCTGTACCGGCCAGGCCGTGTGCAGGGTTTGCCATAACCACGCTGGATGCGCACTGCGAAACTCCGGGTTGTCCACCAGCGCGGTTTCAACGGTGGATCGCTCCCGTTCGAAGCGTCGCAACACGGCGTTAACCACGCGTTTTGCCCAGGGCTTGCCCAGGGCGGTACAGGCGGCAACGGACTGGTTGACCGCTGCGTGGGAGGGTATGCGGGTATCGGTTAGCTGGTGGAGCGCGCAGGCCAGGAGTGCAAGGACATCGGCGTCTTTTGCTTTAAGAGGCTTGTCCAGCAGGGCGTTGACGATCGCTTTCTGGCGGTGAAAACTGCGCAGCGTACCAAAGCACAATTCCTGCAATAACGGACGCTCGCGCGGGATAACCTGTATCTGGTAAGTGGCCAACGCGGCCCCCAGGGAATGGCCACCTTGCGCCACCGCCGCGATCGTTTTTGCTGCCGCCGCCCGTACTTCGAGCATTGTTCATTTAACCTGAGATTGAAATATGAGTCCGGGACGAAATTGCGCAGCCCGGCTATTTAGCACAGCGGCCACCGGCAGGCGCTTTTTTCCCGGCAGTTGCAGTTCTGAAACGATTAACAGACCCCGTTGGCAGGCTATTTTTAGCCCATCGGCGTGTGCAGCGACAATGGTGCCGGGGGCCTGTGCGCAGGTTTCGTCGCTGGCGGTGGCCGCCCAGATTCGCACCGGTTCATTGGCAAGCATGGCAAAGGCGATCGGCGCCGGGTTAAAGGCGCGGACGCGGCGTTCCAGGGTGAGGGCGTCCTGGTGCCAATCCAGCTGCGCTTCGGCTTTGTTGATTTTGCGGGCGTAGGTGGCCAGCGCTTCCTGCTGCGGTTGCGCGGTCGCCGTGCCGGTGGCCAGGCGTTGCAGTGCCGCCACCAGGCGGTCGGCGCCGAGGGTTGCCAGCTTGTCTTGCAGCGTGCCCGCAGTGTCCGTAGTCGCGATGGGGCAGGGCGACGCAAGCAGCACTGGACCCGTGTCGAGACCCGCTTCCATGCGCATGATGCTCACCCCCGTTTGGGTGTCTCCCGCTTCAATGGCGCGCTGTATGGGAGCGGCGCCGCGCCAGCGGGGCAGCAGGGAAGCATGGACGTTGATGCACCCGAGGGGTGGGATATCCAGGATTGTTTGTGGCAGCAACAGGCCGTAGGCCACTACCACCACGATGTCGGGCGCGAGGGCGCGCAGCTGGGCTTCGGCCTCGGGGGTTTTCAGACTGGCCGGCTGTAGTACCGCCAGCCCGCGATCAAGTGCCAGCTGTTTGACTGGCCCCGCGGTGAGATTCTTGCCGCGCCCGGCGGGACGGTCGGGCTGACAATAGACAGCCACCACCTGCAGGTGGTGGTCGAGCAGCGCCTGTAGATGGCGGGCGGCGAATTCCGGGGTGCCGGCAAACAGGATGCGCAGGTCACCCAGGCTTGCGTTTATATCGTGCATGCTGGTTCTGCCTTGCGACTGTTCAGGCGGGCTGGCGCTGGAGTTTTTCGAGTTTGGCGCGAATGCGGGTGCGCTTTAATGGCGACAGGTAATCGACAAACAGTTTTCCGTCGAGGTGGTCGAGCTCGTGCTGAATACATACCGCGAGCAAACCATCGGGTTCGAGTTCAAAGGGATCGCCATTGCGATCCAGCGCCCGCACCCGAATGCGGTCGGGCCGCGCAACCGATTCATAAAAGCCGGGCACTGACAGGCATCCCTCTTCGTACTCGCGCGTACTGTCCGCCAGCAGTTGAACTTCCGGGTTGATAAACACCAGCGGCGTATCCCTGTCGGGGGAAATATCCATGACCACCACCCGTTCGTGCACATTCACCTGGGTGGCGGCAAGGCCGATGCCCTCGGCGTCGTACATGGTGTCCAGCATGTCGTCGACCAGCTGTTTTACGCGCCTGTCGACAGCGAGGACCGGTTTAGCCTGAGTACGTAGACGCGGATCGGGGAATTCGAGGATGGTCAGAGTTGTCATAATGTTTGTGATCAATCTCTAGCAAATTGGCATAAACCACTGCTAACATTAGGTCTAGAAAGGAGGTTTCGATAATAATGACCTCGATATTAGAAGTATACACTATCGAGATACAGCACACAGGATGGGCCATCATGAAAAAAGCAGCGATAGCGTTGATGGGGATTTGGCTGGGCGTGGCGGTGGCGTTCGCTGCGGAGCCGCCGTTCAAGGACAGTGTTCCCGACACCTATACCGTCAAAAAGGGCGATACCCTGTGGGATATCTCCGCGTTTTACCTGCGCGAACCCTGGCTGTGGCCGGAAATCTGGCACGTTAACCCGCAGATTAAAAACCCCCATCTCATTTATCCGGGCGATGTGATCAGCCTGGTGTACATAGACGGCCAGCCGCGCCTGACCCTCAATCGGGGTCGCGATGTCAAGCTCAGTCCACAGGTGCGTGAAATAGCCCAGGGAGAGGCCATCGCGGCGTTGCCACTGGATGCGATCAACAGTTTCCTGTCCAGCACCCGGGTGGTTGCGCCGGGGGAACTGGAAGCGGCCCCTTATGTGGTTGCCGGGCAGCAAAAACGCATTATTTCAGGTATCGGTGATGATCTGTACGCCCGCGGCACGTTTACCGGTGATGATGGCACATTCGGCGTTTATCGCCGGGGTGACCCTTACATTGATCCAGACTCCGAGGAGGTGCTCGGGGTGCGTGCCCAGGATGTGGGCGCGGTGCAACTGAAGGCCGTTGACGGGGATGTCGGCACAGCGGGCGTGTTGCGCAGCGAGGAAGAAATTCGCGTCGGCGACCGACTGCTGCCGGGGGAGGAACGCAAGATTGATCCGGTGTTTTACCCGAGTGCGCCAGCCGATAGCATCGAGGGCGTTATCATTGCCGTGGAAGGTGGTGTCAACAATGTTGGTCATCTGGACGTGGTCGCCATCAATCGTGGTGAAAGGGATGGCCTGGCGGTGGGCAATATGCTGGCGATTTACAAGCGCGGCGAAACGGTTGCGGATCGCATAGCCGAAGACAGGCTGACATTGCCGCCCGAAAGAGCTGGCTTAGTGATGATATTTCGCGCTTTTGAAAAAATGAGCTTTGGTCTGGTTCTCAATGCGGATCGGCCCCTTTCCGTAAAAGATCTGGTGCGCAATCCATAATGTTTATGCCCGCTGACCCAGGTCAGCGGGGATGCCCCTGAGGAGACCGGGGCGACCGGCGTTGTCGGGATAAGTGAGTACACTCAGGGATGAGCAAGTTGACCGAAAAAGAGTCGGCACTGGCGCTGCAGTTTCTGCCAGGCTTCAGTACAAAAATTATCAACGAACTGCACGCCCGTCACGGCTCGTTTGCCGCGCTTTTGCACCTGTCGCCAGAGCAATTGCCCCACGCCTGTCGGGCGGGACGGGCCGAATTTCGCGAAAACCCCGCGGCGTTGAAACACCAGATCGACGCGACGCTCGCCTACTGCGCCGCCGAGCATGTACAGGTGCTGACCCTTGGTGATGCCAACTATCCCCAGTTGTTGCGGGAAATTTCCACTCCGCCACCGGTGTTATTTGTACGTGGCCGGGTCGAGGCATTGTCCCTGCCGCAAATTGCCATGGTTGGCAGTCGGCAGAGTTCAAGCGGTGGCGAGCGTACCGCACAAGCGTTTGCCGCCAGCCTCGCGAGCCATGGTTTTGCGATCACCAGTGGCCTTGCATTGGGCATCGACAGTGCCGCTCACCACGGCGCCCTCAGGAGCGGCGTGACCATTGCGGTCGTCGCAACCGGCATAGACCGGGTGTATCCACGACAACAGGGTAAGTTACAGGCGCGAATCATTGAACGGGGTGGCGCCGTGGTGTCCGAATTTCCCCTTGGCACACCACCCAGAGGGCATCATTTCCCGCAGCGCAACCGCATTATCAGCGGACTCAGTTTGGGGACGCTGGTGGTTGAAGCGGCGCTGCGCAGCGGGTCGTTGCTGACCGCCCGCTACGCGATGGAGCAAGGCCGGGAAGTCTTTGCGGTCCCCGGGTCGATCCATAACCCCAGGGCGCGGGGGTGCCATCAGTTGTTGCGCGATGGTGCGACATTGGTGGAAACAGCCGACGACATTGTGGCCCAGCTGAAAGGTATGCTGGCCTACAAAATGGGGGAGTTACAGGTTGCGCATGACCCTGGCGAGAGCGACGCGCGCCCTGCGGTCTCCCCGGAACAGGAAATGATACTTGCCGAGATGGGTTTCGATCCCATGCCGCTCGATGCCCTTGTGGAGCGTACCGGTGCGAATCCCGCGCAACTGACGCGCATCATGGTCGAGCTGGAGCTCGGTGGTCTGGTGGAAAACCAGGGTGGGACATTTACCCGCTTAAAATAAGCGCGTTAATTGGCTTCCGCTTACGCCCGGTCGTTGAATCCGCTGTCGTCATGGAGTAGCCTCGCGATTTCCCAGAAATGGGACCTATAATCACGAGCTGCACTGGTATTTCCCCCGCAACGCTGGATCACCGAGTGGGCGGTTTGTCCGCGTCCCGGCTAGCGCGGCGCACGCTGCGCAGAAGGAGAAAAATTGTGTTTGACTGGCGGTACAACCCCCGGGTGCGTCGGGCCGCGGACATCGTGCGCGGTGGCGGCGTGGTGGCGTACCCCACAGAGGGGGTGTGGGGTCTCGGGTGTGACCCAGCTAATGGGGACGCGGTCTATCGTATCTTGCGGCTCAAGCGTCGCCCGGTCAGTAAAGGCGTTATTTTAATAGCGGCCGATATCAGTATGCTGGAGCCGTTTTTACGGGGTATTAACGCTTCCCAACGGGCCTTGCTGGCAGAGAGTTGGCCGGGTGCGGTGACCTGGTTGATTCCCAATAACGGCGCGGCGGCAAACTGGATTACGGGGGATAGCGACAGGTTGGCGGTGCGGGTTACCGCTCATCCATTGGCGGCTGCTCTTTCCAGGGCCTTTGATGGTCCCCTGGTGTCCACGTCGGCCAACCCCGGTGGATTTCCAGCGGCTGTTTCGTTGATCAAGGTCAAAGCATACTTTGGCGCCAACCTCGACGATTACCTGCCGGGTAAAGTTGGTCATCCAGGCCGGCCGAGCGAGATTCGCGATCTGCTATCGGGGCGCGTTATTCGCCCTGGTGCGGGCCAGGTATAGATTTGGCAGTCAGGAATGAATGTGCACGAAACAGATGGGTCGGGAATGGATAAAGAAAGCGTTAAAAATTACCTGCAGGAACTCCAGGATCGGATTTGCACGGCGCTGCAGCAATACGAGTTGCAAGCCCAGTTTCAGGAGGATAACTGGACCCGCGCCGAGGGGGGTGGCGGTCGGTCGCGGGTGATTGCTAATGGCGCGGTGATTGAAAAGGGTGGCGTTAACTACTCCTGCGTGCAGGGCGCGCAGTTGCCCGCTTCTGCGACAGCCAGCCGCCCGGAGTTGGCGGGGCGCTCGTTTGAAGCGATGGGGGTGTCCCTGGTCATTCACCCCCTTAATCCCTATGTGCCGACCTCCCATGCCAATGTGCGTTTCTTTGTTGCCGAAAAAGACGGAGAAGCCCCCGTGTGGTGGTTTGGTGGTGGTTACGACCTGACGCCGTACTATGGCAATCAGGAGGATTGTCGTCACTGGCACCGGGTAGCGCAGCGGGCTTGCGCGCCCCACGGCGCTGACATTTACCCGCGGTTCAAACAATGGTGTGACGATTACTTTTATATAAAGCACCGCGGTGAGGCGCGCGGCGTCGGCGGACTTTTTTTTGACGATTACAATAGCGGGGGTTTCGACGCCAGTTTTGCCCTGCTGCGCGCTGTAGGCGATAGCTACACGCAGGCCTATTGCCCGATTATGGAACGTCGCAAGGATACCCCCTATGGCGAGCGGGAAAGGAATTTTCAGCTGTATCGTCGCGGGCGCTATGTGGAGTTCAATCTGGTATACGATCGGGGCACGCTGTTTGGTCTGCAAACCGGCGGGCGCACCGAGTCCATTCTGATGTCGCTGCCGCCGCTGGTGCGCTGGGACTACGATTGGGAGCCCCAGCCGGGCAGTGCGGAGGCCCAGCTCTACGACCAGTTTTTGCCACCCCGAGACTGGGTATAGCCTCCCAATCCACAGCGTCCTGGCATCGTTAAGTCCAACCCACATCGCCCAGCACTGACGCTCAGGCAAATAGACGCTAAACTGTGCCGCTGTGGAATAAGCCGGGTCGACGAGCGCACCATGACTGATCGCTATGCGGTATTTGGCAACCCCGTT
>JBFJMM010000017.1:0-18612 GCA_041633885.1 Porticoccaceae bacterium | reverse complement strand
TGCTTGGCGCTGCCGTTAATCCAGACGGTCCCAGCTTTGAAATGCCGCGCCATATCCATGGCGCGATCCACATCCTGCGTCCACACGCTGGCGGTCAACCCGTATTCGATCGCATTGACGCTGGCCAGCATCTCATCTTCGTCATCCCAGGGTATCAGCGCCAGCACCGGGCCAAACACCTCTTCGCGAAACAGGGTGTGTTCCGCGGTGACGTCGTAAAATACGGTGGGCGGCACGAAAAAACCTTTATCCAACGGTGGCGTCAGCACTTGCTCACCACCCGTCAAGAGGGGCACACCCTGGTCTTTCGAGAGTTGAATATAGTGCATGGTTTTTTCAAACTGCTGGCGCGACGATAACGCGCCCATCTGGGTATCCGCCCGCTGGGGATCGCCGACGGTGATCGCTTCGCAGCCCGCCTTGATGGCTTTTTTTGCCTGCTCGTAAATACTGCGATGAATAAAAACCCGCGTTGTCGAGCCACAGCTCTGACCGGCGGTCTGATAAAAATTCATGCCGTGGATCGCCGACTGAAAGGCCTGTTCGGTATTGGCATCGGGGTAGATGACCATGGGATTTTTACCGCCCAGCTCAAAGGTGAAATCTTTCAGATGGCCATTTTTGGCGGCGATCTGGTAAAACGCCAGCGCTGCGTTTTTACCCCCGGTGAGGGTAATACGTTTGATCTCCGGGTGACCGACGATCGCCTCCCCCACCGGCACGCCACCGGTGAGGATCTGAATCAAACCCGGTGGAATGTGGGGAGCGAGTATCTCTCCCATGCGCAGGGTGCTGAGACTGGTGTGTTCCGAGGGTTTGATGATCAGGGAATTGCCCATTAACAGGGGCGCGGCGATACGCAGCGCACTGAACATCATGGGGTGGTTGAATGCGCAAAAACGCGCCACCACGCCGTAGGGTTGTGGCAGCGTAAAATGAATGTTATCCCCCGTCCAGCGATCCCCGCCCTTGCCCAGCACCTGGGGCGCCAACCCGGTCTGGTAGCGCATCAGGGCGATCGCAAACTTTGCGTCGGTCAGCATCACGTGGCGCGGACTGCCGGAATCCAGCACATCCAGCTCCGCCAGTTCTTCGCCGTGTTTTTCCAGCACACCGATCAGTTCATTCACCTTCGCAATGCGCCCGAACAGGGGTACGTTTTGCCAGGCCCGTTGCGCTTCAAGGGCGCCCCGCACTGCGTCATCCACCACGGCAGCACATTCGGGTATGGTACCCAGCACGTCCCCGGTTGCGGGATTAATCGCATCGAAACGAGTAGTTACTGCCGGAAACTGGTTGTTGACCAGCGGATTAAAGGTGAAGCTCATAATATTACCCATCGCTGCGGCGAAAACCTGTGCGGTTATTTATTGTGCTACGACCGCGACCGGGAGGCAGGCGGAACCCGCCCCCGCTCAAGCGCAGCCCGGAAACCCCTTCCAGCCCGTCACCCGCGCGCCTAGGCGGCCCGGGAGTACAGGTTAAATCCGCTCAGTTCGTCGTTTAGCAGTTGCCGGTGAATAACCTCGAGCTGGTCGTCCGTAAGTGGATAGAGAAACTGTTCATTGCGCTGTAGCACCTCCTGGAAACGATGCTCGCGCAACTGACGATACAACTCATCCAGGTCCACTCCCATGGCCTCATCGTACTCCGCACACAGCGCGGCCAGCTCCTCGGGCCCGTGTTCCAGCTCGTCGATGGCAATACCCTTTTGCAGTTTGGCGACCTGGGTCAAAAATTCATCGGTCTGCGGTACCTGACTCATACACCAATGCCAGCCCCCCGCTCCGCCTTCCATGGTAGCGCCAAATACTTTGGCCACCCAGGGGTGCTGGGTTTTCACGTAGGGGGCGGCACAGGCCATGTACTTGTGGTGTTCCGGCCAACGATCCCCCATCGCCACCATGGCATCGTCCATGGCGAGCTTGCCGTTTTCAACCTTGGTGACCAGGTACCGATAAATATCCGGAACCGGTATTTCCGTATCTGCCCCAATAGTGCGATTGAGCAAATTGAAATACGCCTGATAATGCACCACTTCTTCCTGCACGGTTTCGATGTACGCATCCATGGCGCGACCATCGGCGCCATTGCGAATCGCCTCACGGGCATTGTCGGTGTGTAACATGACCGCGCCAAATTCCTTGGCCATCTGCAGGCACAGCCAGTTCATATCCCGTTCGGTGGTACGGTTTGCGACGTAAGCATCGACCACCTGTTTGACGGCTTCGGCGCCCTGATCGAGAATATTGGTGATCTGTTGATGTATCTGTTGACTTTGACTCGTCATGACGTGCTTCCTCCTGTACCCCAAGGGGTTCAACCCGTTTTTTGTCTGTTGGCACAGTTATAGAACAGTGTCGCCAAAGGTGCCAAATTTATTGGATCGCCGGATAGTGACATATAACTTAATACTGTGGCAACCCGCGTCCTGTGGCCACCGTGAACACACGGGGGGGCGCAGCGAACAGGCTGCTATTGACCGCCACAGGTGGTAGCGTTAACGTGCCACGCTGCACGCAGGTGATTCGAAAATGAAAAAAAGGCTGATCATCGCCATAACCGGCGCCACCGGTTCCATGTACGGCATTCGCCTGCTGGAAATACTGCGCACCCTGGACGACGTGGAGAGCCATCTCATCCTTTCCGCGGCCGGGGCACTGACGGCGTTCAGCGAAACCGGTATCGAGCGGGAACACATTCTCAAACTCGCGGATGTGGTACACAATCCCAAAGATATTGGCGCCAGTATCGCCAGCGGCTCCTATCTGACCCACGGCATGGTGATCGCCCCCTGTTCCATGAAGACCCTCGGAGCTATCGCCAACGGCATCAACGACAACCTGGTATCCCGCGCCGCGGACGTCATACTCAAGGAGCGCAGGCGACTGATATTGGTGACCCGCGAGACGCCGTTGAACCTGGTGCACTTGCGCAACATGACCACCATAACGGAAATGGGCGGCGTTATTGCCCCGCCCGTGCCCTCGTACTATACTCGCCCGGAGACTATTGATGATATTATCAATCAGACCGTGGGCCGCACCCTCGACCTTCTGGGGGTGGCGCGGGACGACCTGGTAAAGCGCTGGGAAGGCATCAAAGACACGGTCAGGCAGGAATAGCTCAACCAGGGCGGCTGTGGATCCGCGCAGCGGTGGTCCCAGGTCTGCACAAATAAACAAATAAGAAGGAAGGCGGAAAGAATAATGGCTGTCCGCAACAATTAACCAACACTGTTCAGGGGATGCGTTTCTATGTTGACGCGACGCGCTTTTCTTAAGTCCACCGTGGCCGCCTCGGCACTCGCCGGCAGTACCGGTCTGGCGGCGCTACAGGGCGACCGACGCCAGGTGGGAGAGTTGCCCAGCCTGGTATTTACCGACGAAATCGATCCGCAGGCGGCGCTGTTTGCCAACGCCTGGTCGAATGGTGCCGCGCCGATACCCGCTGCCACCGCTCGCGACGTGGCGGACCAGATAGGCGAGATCGACAGGTTTTGCCAAACCTGCCCCAATGGCATTGTCTTCGGGTTAACCCGGGATTCCGATTTTTTTGTGCTGGAACACACCGCCGCGCAACGGGGATTCAGCGTTCACTACCGCGCCACCCACGATTTTCGCGGGACCAGCCTCGTACACCAAATTGACGCGCCCCTCTCCGTAGCACTACCACTTACCGCGAGTCTGCGGCAGGCGCAAACCGCCTGGCCCCAGCTGTTAGCGGGCGCGCTGCCCTTGATAGCCCACGCACAGGGCGCGATAACGCGGGCCAACACAACCGTGGCGGCCGCGTACAGTGGGGCGGATTCCGGTTATCTGGTGTCCTGGATGCTGAAGGTTACCCACACCGGTTAAATAACCGCTGCGTCACCTCGACGGAGTCGCGCATCCGTGGGTAAGCGGATACAGACAAAACACTAACGATAACCGTTAAAAACAGGCCGGCTGAAAAACGCGGCCCACGATAGAGACATTACTACTATGGATAAGCCTTTACCCCAGGGTATCAGTCCCGCCACCTTTGCTGCCGCCGTCGCAGAATTACAGGCGGTAGTCGGTAGCGACTACGTTTTCACGGACGATCGCGCCCACCTGCGCAGTTACCGGGACGCCTATTCCACGCTGGACGACAGCCATTTCGCCCCGTCCGCCGCCGTGGCTCCGAAAACCGTCGAGGAAGTTCAGGGTGTGCTGGCGGTGGCCCGCACCCATCAGCTTCCGGTGTGGACCATTTCGACCGGCAAGAACTTCGCATACGGCGGCCCCGCGCCCCGCAAACCGGGGTATGTGGTGCTCGACCTGAAACGCATGAACCGCATTATTGAAGTCAACGAAAAACACGGTTACGCGGTGGTCGAGCCGGGGGTGAGCTACCAGGATCTGTACAACTACCTGCAGGAAAAGGGCATCAAGCTGTGGATCGACTGCGCCGCCCCGGCCTGGGGCGGGATCGTCGGCAACACCTCCGATCACGGCGCGGGCTACACCCCCTACGGGGACCATCTGCTGATGCAGTGTGGCATGGAAGTGGTGCTTGCCGATGGCACCGTGGTGGAAACCGGCATGGGCGGGGTGCCTAACAGTAAAACCAGCAGCCTGTACAAATACGGCATCGGTCCCTGGGTGGACGGCCTGTTCACCCAGTCCAATTTTGGGGTCATCACCAAAATGGGCATCTGGCTGATGCACGAACCGCCGGGCTATATGCCCTTTATGGTGACCCTGCCGCGGGAAGAAGACCTGGAACTGATTACGGACCTGGTGTTGCCGCTGAAATTGAATATGGTGATCGCCAATGGCGCCCTGACTGCGGATCTGCTGTGGGAATCCGCCATGTCGGTGACCAAGCGCCAGTACTACACCGGCAAGGGCCCGGTGCCGGACAGTATTCGCAAAAAAATTGCGTCGGATCTTAAACTCGGGATGTGGAATTTTTATGCGGCCCTGTACGGCCCGCAACCAATCATGGATAACAACTGGAAAATGGTGGAGGCCACCCTGCGCCAGATTCCCGGCGCGAAAATTTACTTCGACGCCGACCGCAAGGGCGATCCGGGCTGGGATTATCGCGCCAAACTGATGCGCGGCATTCCCAATATGACGGAGTTCAGCCTGCTTAATTGGGTCGGCGGTGGTGGCCATATTAATTTTTCGCCGATTTCCGCCGCCGACGGCAAAGATTCCATGAAGCAATTCCATATGATTCGCGATCGGGCCCACGAGTACGATTTTGACTATATTGGCGAGTTCCTGATCGGCTGGCGCGACCAGCACCATATTTTTATGCTGATGTTCGACCGCCTGAGCGACGACGAAAAGAAACGCGCCCACGAGTTGTTCGGTGTGTTAATCAACGACGCCGCCAAACTGGGTTACGGCGAATACCGCACCCATCTTTCATTTATGGATCAAATCGCCGACACCTATAATTACAACGACCGCGCCCTGTGGCGCATGCACGAAACCCTCAAGGATGCCCTCGATCCGGACGGTATTCTGTCGCCGGGTAAAATGGGGATCTGGCCACAAAGAATGCGGGGGCAGCAATCATGAAAAATATGTTCGTTACCGCGTTGGTGCCCGTGGTGGTGTTGGCGTTAAGCGCCTGTGAGCCGGGTCAGAAGGATCCCGCAGCCGTTGCGCCGGATACAGGCACGGCAGAAAAGACCGTCGACCTGACGCGCGGCAAGGCAACCTACGACCTGTTCTGTGGCGGCTGCCACAATCCCGGTGACGGCCACGCCGGCACTATGAAACTGAAATTACTCAGGGGTGAGGAAAACGCGGTCATTCTCGCGCGGCCCGACCTCAGCGCCGATTATATTCGTTACGTGGTGCGCGATGGACTCATGGAAATGGCGCCGTTTCGACCCACCGATATTAACGACCACGATCTGAACAGTCTGATCGCCTATATTCAATTTGAATCTTCCACCGCCAACTCCGCGTCTAACGGGTCAAGCCCGTCGCCGTCGGATACGAATTAAGTGTCACCAGGAACCCGATTATGAGTAAAACCTACGACCTCTGGATTAACGGTAAACATACCAAACCCGCGAGCGGCAAGTACTTCGACGTACTGAACCCCATCGACGACGCCCTCTACTGCAGGGCGGCGGAGGCAGGCGAGGCCGATATTAACGCGGCGGTGGAAGCAGCCCACGCCTGTTTTCAAAGCTATGGCCAGGGCCTGGCCAAGGATCGCGAGGCATTGCTGTGTAAGGCTGCTGATCTACTGGAACGGGACCGCAACGACTTTATCGACATTCTGATTGACGAAATTGGCTCGCCGATGAACAAGGCGCAATTCGAGGTGCAGTACAGCATTGGTCATCTGCGTGCCGCCGCTGGCGCTGCACGTCGCGTTACCGGACAGACCATTCCGTCCGATGTGCCCGGCCGCATCAGTATGAGTGTGCGCAAACCCCTTGGCGTCGTGGCCGCCATCACCCCGTTTAATGTGCCGCTGATTAAGGCCGCTAAACTGGTGGCCTCACCCCTCGCCACCGGCAACACCGTGGTGCTGCTTTCTTCCGAGGAAGCCCCGTCCCTGTCCTACCGTTTTGCCCAGTTGATGGCCGAGGCAGGTTTTCCGGCCGGCGCGTTAAATGTGGTTTCGGGCTTCGGTGTGGATGTGGGCGACTTTCTCACCACCCACCCACTGGTCAAGACCGTCGCCTTTACCGGCTCCAGCCGCGTGGGTCGCCATATCAGCGAACTGTGTGGCAAACACATGAAACGCTGCATTCTCGAGCTCGGCGGCAAGAATCCGCTGGTGATTCTGGCCGACGCGGACCTCGACCAGGCGGTGCAAACCGCCGTATTTGGCATGTTCCTGTACCAGGGCCAGGCTTGCATGGCCTCCAGCCGAATTATTGTTGAAGCGCCTGTATACGACGAATTTGTTAAAAAATTCGCCGCTGCCGCCAGCCACCTGTCCATGGGCGATCTGCGGGAGATGTCCACTATCCTCGGGCCCATTATTTCACCGCGACAACGGGAGCGGGTGCGCAGTCACATTAAAAATGCGCGGGACCTGGGCGCCACGGTGGTGACCGGCGGCGAATGGGAAGGCAATCGCTGCCGACCCACTATTTTGACCGGTGTGACCAAAGATATGACCCTGTGCCAGGAGGAAACCTTCGGCCCGGTGACGTCGGTATATTCTGTCGCCAATGTGGACGACGCCCTGGCCATGGCCAACGACACCCGCTACGGCCTCAGCGCCGCGGTGTGCACGACCAATATCAACAGCGCGCTGATGCTGGCCCAGAATATCAACGCGGGCATGGTGCATATCAACGCACCGACACTGCACGACGAACCCCATGTGCCGTTTGGCGGCACCGGCGACAGCGGGTTCGGTCGCGAAGGGGTCGAGGTCGACGTGGATGCCCTCACCGAATGGAAATGGATAACGATACAGTTACCCGGAGCTGACCATGGCCACTAAAGCGATGTCCGCTGCGACCACTGGTGCAAAAGACACCAAACCTGTCAGCCTGTCCGAATCCGCATTGCGGGTAGCGGCGCGCATTACCAGTTTGCGGGATTTTCTCGAATTTCTCGCCGAACACGGTCAGTGCATCACCTGGCCGGAAGCAGTCATGCCCGAACCCGATATTCGCAACATTGCGGTTGCTGCCGGACGCGATGCCATGAATGGCCCGGCGATTATCTTCAACGACATTAAGGGTTATCCCGGCAAAAGCATGGTACTGGGGGTGCACGGCAGCTTTACCAATCTGGCGCTGCTGCTCGGTCACCCTAAGGGCACCACCATCAAGGAGCTGTTCTACGACATTATTTCCCGCTGGGGCGCCGATAAGCCGTTGCTCGAACGAATTGCGGCAGACAAAGCCCCCGTGCATGAAAACCGCATCGACAGCAATTTTAATTTATACGATGTGTTACCCCTGTATCGCATCAACGAGTACGACGGCGGTTTTTATATCGGTAAGGCTAACGTGGTCAGCCGCGACCCCCACGACCCGGATAATTTCGGCAAGCAGAATGTCGGTATTTACCGCATTCAGCCCCAGGGCAAGGATATCTTCACCCTGCTGTCGGTGCCCGCCCACGATATGGGCCGTATGATTATTGCCGCGGAACGGGACGATAAACCGCTAAAAATCGCAGTGATGCTGGGCAACCACCCCGCCATGTGTATGTTTGCCGCTACGCCCATTGGCTATGATGAGTCAGAATTCGCTTACGCCTCGCAGATGATGGGCGCCCCGCTGCGGCTCACCGAATCCGGTAACGGTATGGACATTCTCGCGGATACTGAAATGGTGATCGAAGCGGAATTGATTCACGGCTCGCGCCAGTACGAGGGGCCGTTCGGGGAATTTCCCGGCAGTTACAGCGGCGTGCGCATGGCACCCCAGTTTCGCGTCACCGGAATTTCCCACCGCAACAACCCGATTTTCGAAAATATTTATATCGGCAAGGGCTGGACCGAACACGACACCCTGATCGGCCTCAACACCTCCGCGCCCATCTACGCCAAGCTCAAGGAAGACTTCCCCGAAGTGGAGGCGGTGAACGCCCTCTACCAACACGGTCTGACGGGGATCATTTCGGTTAAAAACCGCTTTGCCGGTTTCGCCAAATCCGTCGCCATGCGCGCGCTGGGCACACCCCACGGGCTGATGTATCTGAAAAACCTGATTATGGTGGACGACGATGTGGACCCCTTCGACCTGAATCAGGTGATGTGGGCGCTGTCCACACGCACCCGCGCCGACGACATTATTGTGGTGCCCAATATGCCCATGATTATTATCGACCCGGCAGCGGAAGTGCCCGGCAAGGGCCATCGCCTGATTATCGACGCTACCAGTTTTATGCCCCCCGACAAGGTCGGCGCAGATGCAAAGATTGTGACGCCACCCAGTGGGCCGAAAATTGATGAGCTGGCCAAGGTGATCCAGGCACTGCAGCAACAGCAAGGAGGTCAGTCATGAGCTCGTGCCCGCGCTGCCAGTCTGAACAAAGCGCCTGCCGTGTCGAGCACGAAGGTCGCGACGCCCAGGGTCAACTGGTATGGACAGTTTTCTATTGCACCCGTTGCTCGTTTACCTGGCGCGACAGCGAACCGGAAGAGTCCATTGTGTACAGCAAACGGGATCCTTTTTCGCGAGTCGACATGGACAAGAAATACCCCGTCGTCATGCCACCGCCCAGTCGTGACTAAGGACCAATACAGAAACTGTTATCGGGATCGATACTTTTATGAATACCGTTGTCAACGAAATCAGTAAATTGCTCGGCGCGGACCATGTCATTGCCGCCTCGGCAGAACGGGCTGCGCCCTATCGGGAAAAAATTGAACGCATACGGCGCACGGTTAGCTACGACAGGGACGCGCGGGAAATCATTGCCATCGCGACCCCCGGAACTACCGAGGAGCTGCAGGGTATCCTGAAACTGGTGGCTGGCACAGCCATCAAACTCTGGACCATGCCGAACGCCGGCGGACTCGGGGCCACGCCGCCCCCGGAATCCGGGGATATCCTGATGCTCGACCTCGGCCGCATGAACAAAATTCTCGAGGTCAACACGGCCGCCGCCTACGCTCTGGTAGAACCGGGCGTCACCTACGCCCAGATGCAAAAATATTTAGCCGACAACAACATTCCGTTCTGGGTGGATGTGGATAAAAACAGCAGCCACTCCATTGCTGACAGCATCGGCGCGCGGGAGTTTGGCTACACCCCCTACGGCGACCACCTGTTGATGCAGTGCGGTATGGAAGTGCTGCTGGCCAATGGCACCCTGGTGCGCACCGGTATGGGCGCGATGCCGGGCAGTGACACCTGGCAACTGTTCAAATACGGCTACGGTCCCTACGTGGACGGCCTGTTCACCCAGTCCAATCTCGGCATTATTACCAAAGTTGGCCTGTGGTTAATGCCCGCCCCACCGGTTTACAAACCCTTCACCATTCAGTTGGCCGATGAGGAAACCCTGGCCGCTACCGTCGACGCGTTACATTTTCTGCGTGTCAACATGTTGATCCCCAACACCATCGTGATCAGCGACGCCCGCCAGGAGGCGATTAATTCTGGCGGCGAACCAGTCGACACTCAGGCGGCTGCGCAGGATCTGGCCGGCAAATACCATATCGGCACCTGGAATGTTTACGGTGCGCTGTACGGCATACAGGGTAACGTCGATGTCGTGTGGGGAGCGCTACAGGGCGCCATTGGCGCGATCCCGGGCGCGGCGCTTAAAACCGCGGCGGACATGGGCGACAATCCAGTCTGGAACGGTCGCGAACAGGCCATGCGCGGGCAGGTCAACGCCAGTCCAGCCCCCTCCGATTTCGGACAGGTACGCCTTACGCTCGGCGCCGCCATCGAAGGCAGTGACGCCACGGGCTTGAGCAATGCCGTGCAGGCCATTGCCGATAAACAGGGGGTCAGCGCGTGTACGGAATTTGCCATAACCTGGCGCACCATGCTGGCCCGCGTCAGCGTGGCTTACCGGCAAAACGACGCGGACAGCCTGGAAAAAGCCAGGGAATGCGCGCGCGCCATACTGATCGAGCTGGCGGAACAGGGCTACGGCGCCACCCATGCCGACTCCGATATATTGCTGGAAGCCACCCGGTCTTTCACCCACGCCGGTATTGTCGACCTGCAACAACGGGTAAAGACCGCGCTCGATCCCGACGCGGTTTTTGGGTAGAGCCTGTACGCCGGTTAGCCAGCGGTGTTTAACGCCGCCAGACGGGCATAGCTCCCTGGTTAATCGCCGTCGGGGAAATTTTGATTATGTTAACGGACAATAATTTTCATGATTGACCAGCCTTAAATGCGCGCCGGTGGGTTTATTAGATATTAATTTTTCTTTCCGTTTTGTTAATTGTGGGTGGCTGCACTATGCATGACAAAACAACTCCTCCACCGGGCGCTGATCACAACGGCGATGTACCGCAGGCGGACCATATGGTGCGTCGTCAACGGGGGCTGGGGGTTATTAAAACCCTCACCGGCACGGATAATCCCGAAGCCTTTGCCCGGAAACTTGAGGCTGATAACGGTGCTTTGGGATCCTTTGTTCTCGACTTTGTGATGGGTGATCTCTGGAGTCGCGACCAGCTCAGTCGGCGCGACAGAAATCTGATCGTATTGGCAATACTTGGCGCCCTGCATCAAACCAATCAACTTGCCAACTTTGTGCGGGCCGGAATCAACCACGGACTGACTCCAGAAGAAATGCGGGAAGTGATGATTCATCTCGGCGCCTACGCGGGCTTTCCCAGAGCACTGGATGCCATGGCCGAAACCAACCGGCAGTTGGCCGCACTGGGGCACGCACCGGATGGGGAAAGTTTGCCGCGGTCAGAGCGGTTGAGCAATGCGCAACGTCGCGCCCGTGGCGCGGAAGTGATGGGCCGCCTGTCCGGCAACGATGCGGCCGATCCCGACGCAGTGTTAAATGCTTTGGCGGGAAAACTCGGCCCCATTGGTGAGTACGGCATCGACTTTGTATTTGGTGAAGTGTGGGCGCGCCCGCAATTATCCCGCCGCGACCGTAGTCTGATAGTGATCTCCATCCTCACCGCGCTGGGTTGTACGGAAGAATTGGATATTCACATACCCGCCGCGGCGCGCCACGGCCTGACTAAAATCGAACTGGAAGAGCTTATGCTAACCGCGCTCGCTTACGCGGGCGCGCCACGGGCGGTGGAGGGTATGCGCAAAGTGGTGCAGCACACCGGCTAGGCTGACTGTTGGCCATCGGTTTTTGCGAATTAGTTTTTATGCGCATAATCTGATGAGACAGCCTCGCATTGCAGCAGGCATTTCGCACAATTAATCCGCCGGAGTTCCCAGCCCTTGGTGGAATTCCTCCTTGGTATTGGAGCGCGGAAAGGCCGCGGAGGGTTCCGCTACGCCCAGGAACTCACATAAAGGCGCCCAGCCTTGCTTAACTTCGTAAACTAAAAGGTTTTCCGGGGCCACTACCCGCTGCACTTCCGCGTTGTGCCGGTTATAGATATCGATGCAGTATTGTCGATCCTGCAACTTACCCTGAAACAGACGATCGACGATGATAGTTTTGGCCAGCACAATTTGGGCCACCGTCACCGCGGGAGTACCCTCGGGTAATTGGGGCTCGGTAGCGCCGTCAGGGAACGCCGCGCCAATCGCCGTAAATATGGTTTCAACAATACTGTCGTACCAGGCATCCCCATCGCGCACACTAAGCAAAACCCTGGCCTGCGGATAGTATGCGACCAACTCGCGCCAGAAGTAGGCGCAGGGCCAGTCCACAACCGAACGATAACCCGCGAGCAGCATTGGCCAATCGGGGGCTTTCTCACCCCGGACTAACCCGGTCCAGACCTCGGCATGACCCGGATGACCAAAGACGTCACGCATATGGTAGCAACTGGAAAAACCCAATTGTTGCAACGCAAACTTTAACGACAGGGTACCCGTGCGGCCAAAACCGGCGCCGATTACTTCGATGGCCATACAGATTTTCCCCGCAGTGATGACGCCGGATACCCACATTCCACTGCCCCGGTAATGGGACAGTCGGTGACGAGCTATGTGCCGCTGCGCTATATTACGACCCTTACAGGCTAGTGAACAGACGTATCAAGGGTGTCCATCACCCCTCCTGCGGAGGAAACAACATGAACTACCAGAAACTTAAGTTGTACCACTATCCCGCGACCCGCAGCGCGCGGGTCAAGTGGGCGCTGCACGAAACCGTGGGCGACGACTTTGAAGTGGAGGTTGTGCCCCTCTACGAGGGCGCGCAGTACAACGGAAATTATTTGCAAAAAAATCCCAACCACAATGTGCCGACCCTGGAAATCACCCTCGGCGACGGTACGAGCATGTATATGATGGAGAGCGGGGCCATGGTGGCGCTGCTGGCCGACGCCTTCCCCGACAAGGGACTGGCGCCACCGGTAAACGAGTTATCTGGCGCGCGGGCTGACTATCTGCAGATGCTGCACTTTGGTGCCTCCTGGATGGATATGATGTTGTGGCAGATTCGAATTCACGAACACATCCTTCCCGCATCCGAGCGGGATGCGCGCACTATCGCCCGCTACCGAAACAAATTTACCGGTGAAGTCGAACCGCAACTGGTGGCGCGTCTCGAAAAAACCAAATATATCTGTGGCGATGGATTTTCCGCGGCGGACTGCATTATCGGTCACAACGTTACCTGGGCGCGGGCCTACGGGCTGTGTCAGAACGAGATATTCCGCGCCTATCTGTCGCGTCTATCGAAGCGGCCGGCTTTTATCAGCGCCTTCGCGGATGTCGACCAATTTCAACTGGCCGTTCCCGAGGGCAAGCCGCTGGCGACAAAATTTACTGGCTGAGCAAGTTTTGGCAACGATTAATCTTGAGCTCAATCGGGTTCGTGGGCCATAAATTCTTTGTCGGAGACAAACCGAAACGCCATGCAATCGCTGTTTTTACCGATAATCATGGAGGGATCGACGCGCAGGCAACTGCCTGAATAAACACCCGCGGCGGTGAATGTGCAAACCTGCGTGTAGTATCCATTCACCAACGGTAGCGGAAATAATTGCTGGTAGATCTGATCCTGCGATCCAAATCCACCCCCGGTTGCTTCTATCACACCCTCGCGTTCGTCCACCAGCTGAATATTTTCACCACAGCGCCCGACGACAGGCTTGCGGACATAGCCACTCGCAAGCAGATCGTCGTTCAGCTCAAAATCGGTGTTGAGTAACAGTGGATGGTTGGGAAATAAGGACCACAGCACGGGCAAAATCGCCTTGTTGCTTGGTATCAGTGTCCACAGGGGTTCAAACACCATCACCTTGTCCCGCAACAGCACGTCCGACAGTCGCGGGGTTTCACCCTCTATCCAGTGTGGCTCGTAGGTCTGGCGAGCCAGTTCGTCGGCCTCGCATTCCGCTCGCAATTGATCGAGGGCCGTTTCCCAGGACCAGGTTTTCCACACCCAGCGGACTTTTTCCCCTTCCGCATCGAGAATATTGCCCTCGACATCCCACGCCAACCCTTCGAGACCAGTAACAATGCGACAGCGGATGCCCGCCGCCCGCAACGTTTCTTTTATAAACAGCGCGTGGTATTTCTCCTCCGCGTCGTCGTCCCGCAGAATATGTAGCAGGCCGTCCGTATTGCTCTGCCGCCACGCCTGCACCAGATCGGCGAATAGATCCCGCCCCGCGTCCACACCTTCGTCGGCACCAAAGTGACGCGCCCACTTACCCTGGATTTTTCCACACTCCATAAAACAGGAGGCCGAATCGCAGTTGTATTCGTACACTTTCAGACCCTGTGGGGTCATGGCAAAGTCGAAGCGGCTAGTGATCAGTTGATTGAGGCGATTGTCCCAGGACTGCCGAATTTTCGGCAGAATGGCCTGGGGCAAATTAAACTTCCGCAATAACTCCGGGCGTTCCAATACGTAATCCGTGGCGTGCATAAACAGGCCATGCAGATCATTGGTGGCGCGCTCCAGCTCCCGTTGCGCGGTGGCCGAAGCGACGTAATAACGGTATTGATCGGCATCGACGCTGGTTAGTTTGTGCCCACCCATCATCTCCACGTAGGCCGACTCGTCTTCATTGGCCACATTGAGCCAGGTCTTTTCCGCCTGTCCCCGCTGGACAACGCTGCGACTTTGCAGGGCAAACAGTCTGCCCTCGACGTTAGCGCTCGGTTCGGCAAATTCAACGGCCTCAGTTTGCGTAACCCAACCGAGAATCGTGGCATCGCTGTAGGAACACTCCAGCCAATAATCGCCATCCCCGGTAACCCTGGCGCGCAGCTCACGGCTGTAGGACTGTCCCGCTGGCCACACCATATGCCCAACGTTTTGTTCAGCAACGCGCAGGCGATCGGCAAAAACTTCGGTAATCACCGCCACGTGTCCGGTGTGGTGAAATTCACCACCTTCGTCCCATATCAGTAGACTGCCGGGCCGCGGGTGCGCCCGCGAACCGTTGCGAAATGCCTGCAGGGGCAGCCGTGTGTTGGTGGTCAAATCCCTGACGGAGCGCAACGCAAAGATGTCATAGGCCATCGCTACGTCGTCAAAAATATATCCTTTGTTGATGTACATCCAGCGCCGGGCAAACTCCACGCACTGCCATTTGTAGCCCATGTAAACGCCATCGATATAGCTGCGAAACGAGCTGCGCCTGGGATATTCCTGATCCGATGCGGACTCGTAGTCCGACGAATATACCGCAACGCCACCGGGGGCATAGCCCAATAAAGTACCAAATGGTGCGCGGGGGGACGTACTGGCTTGCGACAATGGTGAGCAACCTCCAACCAACTACAATGACCATGATAACTGGCCTGCCATCATTATAAAAATAGCTTTTATTTGATTGTCACAGAATATTTTGCGCGTTTCCGCGTGTCCGGAAACAGCCATTGCCGCGCTATCGGACGCTTCATGATCAGAGAGGTAACCACGGGGTTACGCGGGATGGGAACAGGACATCCATTTCCTGTCCGCAACGTCATCCGTGACGTCAGTGGAGGGCTGTAAGTCAGCGAGGTTGAATAGGCAGTTTTAGTTCACCACATTTTCAGTTCTGGTTTTGGGTTTCACCAACCAGGCTGCCATGGCCGGCATCAGGAATATCGCCCCGAGCATGTTCACAAAAAACATGTAGGCCAGCAGGATACCCATATCGGACTGGAACTTGAGATCCGACCACCACCAGGTGGCCACGCCAATGCTCATGGTTACCGACGTAAATATCACCGCCATACCTACATCTTTGAGGGAGTGGTAATAGGACTCCACCAGGGACGTGCCCTGATCGAGATGTGCCTTCATTCTGGCGAACAGATAAATACCATAGTCCACGCCCACCCCCACGCCCAGCGCAAGTACCGGCAGGGTGGATATTTTCAGGCCGATGCCCAGGTGCACCATCACCGCGTTGGCAAAGTATGCAACCAGGCCCAGCGGCACGATGATGCATAGCGCCGCCCGCAGGGACACAAATGTCAGATAGCAAAACAGGCCCACTGCGCCAAACAAAATCAGATGAATTTTCAGCTGCGCATCGGCCACCATTTCGTTGGTTGCAGCCATAATGCCGCCGTTGCCCATACCGAGCAAAAATTCCACGTCCGAATTGGTGTTGCTGGCGTTAAATGCCTTGACCGCGTCGGTCACCGTTTGCAGGGTGTCGGCTTTGTGGTCACCGGTATAAATCGTGACGGGCATCACGCTACAATCATTGGAAAACAACGCCTGAGAAAACTCCACCCGGTAAATATTGGCGGAAATCATCTGTGAATTACGCGGAATGCCGAAAAATTTCGGATTGGCTTCATAGTTACCAATGTTGCGCTCGCGTATCACCTGGGACAGCGCTTTCACGGATCTTACACCCGGCACATTTTCCATTGCCCAGACAAAATCGTCGATGGTACGCATCACGCCAAAGTCAACACAGACTTCTTCACGATTGCCCTTCGCGAGCACGATGATTTCGTCGAGACCGACATTAAACTTGGCGTCGATGGTGCGAATATCCTGGTTATACAGGGCATCTGGCCAGAACTCCGGCGCGCCGGTTTCCGCATCGCCGACCACCAACTGATCCTCCATGCTATAGCTGTATACTGTCATACCCACACCGATAGCAAGAATCACCACCGCTTTGCGCGGCGTCGCCATGGTCGACAACCATTTCCAGAAGGGGTGATCGAGCCCACTCACCGCGCGTTCCGCTCGAGTGATTTCCCGCGTGTTTAGCGTGGTATAGGACAGCAATATGGGCAGCATCAGCTTATTGGTAACCAGCATCACCGCCACACCAATACTGGCGGTTATACCCAGCTCCTTAATGATCGGAATGTCGATCAACATAATCACCGCAAATCCGACGGCGTCTGATACCAGCGCCGTAGCACCCGGGATAAACAGTTTGTAAAAAGCCGAGCGGGCCGCGTCGACCGGGGTCTGTCCCTCCACGATTCCAACCCGCCACACATTGGTCATCTGCACCGCGTGACTCACGCCGATGGCAAGAATCAAAAATGGCACCAGAATCGACAGCGGATCGATACCAAAGCCAAGTAACTTGACCAGGCCCAATTGCCACAATACCGCGACAAGTGCAGTGACAATGGAGGCTAACGCCAGCTTCCAGGAGCCGGCAAAAAAGATCAGGAATAAAATGGTGATCAGTAGCGCAACGCCAAAAAACAGGATCACGCCCTCGGCACCGTCAATGATGTCGCCAATAAATGGCGCAAAACCGATAATGCGAATATCAATGTGCTCGGACGTATAGCGCCCGCGCAGATCTTCGAGCATGGTGGCAAATTGTTCGTAATCGATATGCTCGCCGGTCACGGGATCGTATTCCACCAGGTCGGCAACCACCAGGGCGCCGGAAAAATCCGTGGCCACCGTTTTACCAATTTCACTGGACTTGAACAGATTGCCCTTGACCCGTTCGATGTCTTCCATGGTGGGCGTAAAATCCGCCGGCACGATACGCGAGCCGGTAAAGCCCTCCTCACTGACCGCCACGTAATTTACGTTGGGTGTGAACAACGACGTCACCGTGCGCGCATCTACCCCCTCCATCACCAGTACTTCCGCGGTGACTTTATCCAGAATCTGAAAAAACTCTGGATTAAACATATCGCCACGTTTGTCCTCTACAAAAACCGTCACCCGGTTAGCGCCACCGAACTCGGCGCGAAAATCCAGGTAGGTAGCCATATAGGGGTGGGTGAGGGGCAGACTTTTATCAAACCCGGGGGACAGCCGCTGGTTGAGGCCCTGGTAGCCAAGCAACGCCGTTACGACTACCACCAGAAGCAAAATCGGCAAGCGATGGCGCAGCAAAAAATTGGCTGTGGAATCGGAGATGGTGTGGAGAAAGCCCGCGTGTTGTTGTGCGTGTTCCATATAAAGCTCTACTTAATCGTTTACGATGACATCATCGGTTGACACAAATAATTCGTCGATCGGCAGGCGCTCGATACCGCCGCGCATGCTCGCCAGATAGACATAGCGGGCGTCCTCGGCGATGGCGGTAATATCCACCCGGTTGGGTCGTTGCCGGTTGTGGACCACCGTACCCTCTGCCCCAACCTCCAGCACGATGCCGCCCCGCCCCACCAGCACCACATGACCACTCTCGGGCGCGGTGGTTGCCGCGAGTAAAAACTGGTCGCTGCTGGTATCCACCTCCCGCCATTGGTCCACCGCGTTCTCGGCGGACTTCAAGGCCAGTTGATACGCTTTGCCGCTCATACCAAACAGCAGATATTGCCCCGCCAGTTCGGTCACGCCAAAAAACGTACCGGGATAGGGGGACTCCACCACACGCCATTTAGTTTCCCCCGCCGAGCGCGCAAACACGCCGCCGCGCTCGGCGGCGATCACCGCGCTGCCGTCGGACAACTCGTGAAAGTCGAACAGATGGTTCTGATACCACTCCTCAACAGACAGCACCTCCAGGGACCAGTTTTCGCCACCATCATGGGTACTCCACAACTCCCCATCGGTGCCCAGCACCACACCCCGGCGGGCGTTTTTAAACCAGACATTCAGGTAATAACGCTCTTCTTCGGGTTGGTAGCGCACC
>JBFJMM010000016.1:0-18631 GCA_041633885.1 Porticoccaceae bacterium | reverse complement strand
GCGGTGATCGCGTTCGATATGCCTGTTATGATTGTCGTAGCGTTGGTGTGCCTGCCGATTTTTTTTAGCGGCGGAATTATCAGCCGCTGGGAGGGCGCGTTACTGTTTGGGTACTATCTTGCCTACACTCTGTACCTGATTCTGGCGGCGGGCCACCACGATGCGCTGCCTGTCTACAGTGCGGCCATGCTGTACTTCGCGATACCGTTAACCCTGCTCACTCTGTTGGTGACCACCTTGTCGGTGATGCGTAAAAAACGTACCGGGGACACCCGCAAAGAGGGCGGGTAGGCAGCGTTGGAGTTCGGTTGTTTATACATGGGCCGGCAGGTATTATCCGGTTCTGTTTAACACGCAGCTCGACACAACTTCCTCTCTTGCGGTGGGTGTCTCCAGGATAATCTTAAGCAACGCCAGTAAGCGTTTACATTGATATTTTTTGCTGCGGGCACTATACAGGTCGCTGGTTTTTTTGGTCAGGTTTAAGGAGCAGGATATGAGTCACTCCCTTGTAGAAAAGAAAGTTGCCTCTGGGGCGCTGGCGAGTCACTGCCTGCTGGCCGGCGACCCGGCAAACCCCGCTGTGATTTTATTACACGGCGCTGGGCCCGGCGCGAGCGCAATGTCCAACTGGCAGCGCTGTGCGCCCGATCTGGCCGAGCATTTCTACGTGGTCGCGCCGGACCTTATCGGATTCGGCCAATCCGATTTGCCACAAGATTTACCGGGGCATATCGCCGGATGGATCGGCCTGCGGGTAGAGCAGGTCAAGGCGTTAATGGACGAGTTGAATATTGAACAGGCGCATATGGTGGGCAACTCCATGGGGGGTGCTCTGGCATTGCATCTGACCCTGGAAGCGCCGCAGCGTTTTAACAAGGTATTGTTGATGGGGGCCATCGGGGCGCCCATGACCTGGACCTCGGAAATGTCCCGCCTCCTGACATTCTACGAAGATCCGCGCATTGGACGTTATCGCGAGATGATGCACAGCTTTGTCTACGACCCCAGCCTGATGCCGGAAATCGAAGATATTGTGCAAACCCGATTCAGCGTCGCCACGGATCCGAACGTGCGCGCCGTGCAGGAAAATATGTTTGCCGCCATGCGCGCCGGCATGGACGAGCTGATTCTGCCGCCGTCCGCGCTGCGGCGTATGCCCCACGATTTTGCCATTGTGCACGGTCGGCAGGATCGCATCGTGCCCCTCGAAACCAGTTTGTATTTTCTCGAGCATCTAAAGAATGCGGAGCTGCACGTGCTCGATCGCTGTGGGCACTGGGCGCAAACCCAGCGCTGGGATGCTATGTTCCCGTTAATGGTCAATCACTTTAATAGTCATTAACCGGGCCTATACCTGATTATGTTGAATAAAGCGGTTATTACCGAAAGCGCAGCGGCGCTCAATAGTGCTCTGCAAAGCGGCGCGC
The DNA here is from genome assembly GCA_041633885.1 of Porticoccaceae bacterium. GTDB lineage: Bacteria > Pseudomonadota > Gammaproteobacteria > Pseudomonadales > Porticoccaceae > JBFJKD01. Next base: position 17,201 of record JBFJMM010000016.1, on the reverse strand, counting down.
CGATCGGGCAACTGTCCCTGGCCTATCCCGACATGACCATCGACGACGGTTACGCCATTCAGGAGGAGTGGACGCGGCTGCGGCTTGCGGAGGGGCGCCGCATTGTCGGCCGCAAAATCGGTTTGACCTCCCGTGCCATGCAGGTGGCAGTGCAACTGGACGAGCCGGATTACGGCACCCTGTTTGACGATATGGTATTCGAAGCCGGGGGGGATATTCCCTTCGACCGCTTTATCGTACCCATGGTCGAGGTGGAGCTGGCGTTTTATCTGGGGGAGCCCCTGCAGGGGGAGCACATCACCCTGACCGACGTACTGCGCGCCACTGAATTTGTCAGTCCGGCCATCGAAATTATTGACGCCCGCACCCAGCGGATTGATCCGGCCACTGGGCGACGGCGGCAGGTCACAGATACCATTGCCGATAACGCGGCCTGCGCGGGTGTCATTACCGGCGGCCGCCCGGTGCGGCCCATGGATGTGGACCTGCGTTGGGTTGGTGCGATTCTGTCACGCAACGGCGTGGTGGAAGAAACGGGACTGTCGGCGGCTGTACTTAATCATCCGGGCAATGGCATTGTATGGCTGGCGCGTCGGCTGGCGCGCCACAATATTGGTCTGCAACCGGGACAGATTATTCTCGGCGGGTCGTTCACACGCCTGATGCCGGTGGAACGGGGCGATACCTTTCATGCAGACTTTGGCCCGTTGGGCAGTATGGGTTTTCGTTTCACTTAAACATATTTTCGGGACAGGTATACGCCATGAGCTTAGCCATGCCCACCAACACCTTTAAACAGGCGCTGCTGGCCGGAGATTTGCAGCTCGGTGCCTTTTTGGGCCTGGCCGACGCCTACAGCGCCGAACTGATGGCGAATACTACTTTCGACTGGCTATTGATCGACGCCGAGCACGGCCCCAATGACCTGCGTTCCATCCTCGCGCAATTACAGGCGCTGGCCGCCTACCCGGTAAGGCCGGCGGTGCGGCCGCCGGATCACAGCGCGACCACCATCAAACAGCTACTGGATATCGGTGTGCAAACCTTGTTGCTACCGATGGTGGAGTCTGCCGAGCAGGCCCGGCAACTGGTGCGCGCCATGCACTATCCGCCTGTCGGCGTGCGCGGAGTTGGCGGTGGCCTGGCCCGCGCAACCCACTGGAGTCGGGTATCCAATTATGCCGATGTGGTTGCCGGGCAACTGTGTCTGTTGGTGCAAATAGAGACCCCGACGGCACTGCACGAGCTGGAGGCCATCTGTAACGTGGACGGCGTGGACGGGGTGTTTCTGGGTCCTGCCGATCTGGCCGCGGCGCTGGGCTATTTCGGGCAGCCGGGACATCCGGAGGTGAATCGCGTCGTTGAACAGGCGCTGTCCCGTATTCGCGCCACCGGTAAACCCGCTGGCGTGTACTGCGCCGATCCGGTCATTGCCGCTCGCTATCGCGCGCTGGGCGCCAGTTTTTTTCTGATCGCCGCGGACACCATACTATTGCGCACGGCGGCGGACGCTCAGGTGGCGCGTTTTCGTTCCTGAGGAGAGGGTCACCATCTTTTAGTGTTGTCTTTACCGTTGCGCCTCCCTGTCCAGGCGCCCCGGTTACGCCGGGCGCGGCACTTCTACCAGGTAATTTATGGCCTCGTGCAACAACAAAAACACCAACCGGCAGCTAACCCGTATTTTGCACGGCGATGGCGGGCACTGGGTCGGCGACGGGTTTCCGGTGCGCACCCTGTTTTCCTACAGCGATGGCGGTGCCGCGCTAAGTCCGTTTATACTGCTCGATTACGGCGGGCCTACGAAGTTTCTGCCCACCACGGAAAAACGTGGCGTGGGGGCTCATCCGCACCGCGGCTTTGAAACCGTGACCATTGTGTACAGCGGGCAGATCGAGCATCGGGACTCCTGCGGCGGCGGTGGCGTGATCGGCCCAGGGGATGTGCAGTGGATGACCGCGGCGTCCGGGGTGGTACACGAGGAATTTCACGGGTGTGAGTTCGCTCGTCTTGGCGGCACCTTTGAAATGGTGCAGCTGTGGGTGAATCTACCCGCTGCGCACAAGCTCGTAACGCCCCGCTATCAAAATATTTCGGATACCGATATTCCCCGTATCAATCTGCCGCAAGGACAGGGAGCGGTTCGGGTTATCGCCGGCGACTACACGGGCGTGAACGGGCCCGCCAAAACATTTACGCCACTGCACGTATGGGACGTCACGTTAACCGGCAACGCGCCTTTTGAATTTGCGGTACCCGACGGTTGGACCACAATGCTGGTGGTGCTGGACGGCGTGGCAACCATCGGCTCGGCGCAGGTGGGAGCGGCACAGGTGGCGTTGTTTGACAGTGCGGGGGATCGCGTCGCAATCACCGCGGCCCAAGGTTTGCGCGGGTTGGTGTTATGCGGTCAGCCGCTAGGAGAACCGATTGTGGGTGCCGGGCCATTTGTAATGAATACAGCGGCGGAAATTCGTCAGGCGATGCTGGATTATCGGAGCGGGAAAATGGGGCGCCTGATGTAGCGACAGCGCCACTGGTATTTAACGAAATTCATCGAGAGTAATGTCATGCAGATATTGGAAATTGGCAAACTAGGTCTATGGAGCTGGGTAGATGCGGACAGTTATGCGCAGTGCATCGAGCTGGCCCAGACAGCAGAAAAGTCAGGTTATGGGGCGCTGTGGGTTCCCGAGGCGTTTGGCCGCGATCCGTTTGTGATGCTGGCGGTGCTCGCCCGGGAAACCGACCAGCTCGGGTTGGCGACCGGGATTGCCAATATCTACGCCCGCGACCCGATGGCCATGGTGGCGGCACGGAATGCCATGAACGAGTTAAGCGGAGGGCGGTTTATTCTCGGTCTGGGGGTGTCCCATATGGAGCTTGTCACGTCGGTGCGTAAACACGAATACGGCAAACCGGTTTCCACCATGCGCAACTATCTCGATGCCATGGAACAAGCCATGTACACGGCACCCAAACCAGCCCAGGAAGGGCCGATTGTACTGGCTGCGTTACGGGAAAAAATGCTCGCACTAGCGGGTCAGCGCAGTGCGGGGGCCCACCCGTATTTTGTCACCCCTGAGCACACCGCCAAAGCGCGCGAGATTATCGGCCCGGACAGTTTTCTGGCGCCGGAACAAAAAATATTGCGGATCAAAAGCGCGGCGGATGCGCGGCCGATTGCGCGCGGATTTATCAAGATGTACCTGGGTATGCAGAACTACCGCAATAATCTGCTGACGTTGGGCTTTGCGGAAGCCGACTTTGAAAGCGGCGGCAGCGATCGGCTGGTGGATGCCATCGTCGCCTGGGGCGACGACGCGACCATTGCACAACGTCTCGAGGCGCACTGGCGCAATGGCGCCAACCACGTGTGCATGCAGCCGCTGCGCCCGGACGGCAAGCCTGGATTCGATCTCGAAGCGGTCAAGGTTTTTGCGCCAAACGGTTGACCTGACGCATGCAGCTGCGAGTTATTGGTGTGGTGCGGCGCGTGCGTTATCTATACTGGGGGCGTCCGTTGCGGCATTGCATGTAGCGCATGCCTGACGATACGCTGTGCTGTGGCTTGCACGCCAAATAATTCAACCGTCCGACAGGATATAATCATGCAGGCACTTCCCCATGTCTACACAGTGCGCGCTTCGGGAACGCCGACCGGGAACCTGTCGGTGGGCGCCGGTCATTTGCCGTCGCTCGCAGTGGCACCACCGCGGGAGTTTGATGGCCCGGGCGATCAGTGGTCACCCGAAGAGTTGTTGATGGCGGCGGTGTCGAACTGCCTGATTCTGTCGTTTAAAACCATCGCCGCTATCGCAAAACTCGACTGGCTTTCCATTGAATGTGAGGCGCGCGGGGAGCTGGATAAAGTCGGGCGGACCATGCAATTTACCAAGGTGACCACGAGCGCCAGTTTGGTGGTTCCCGCCCCGGGGCTGGTGGATAAAGCCACCAAGCTGCTCACTAAAGCGGAAGAAATTTGTATTATCAGCAACTCCCTGTCGGCGCAGTCGCATTTTACCTGTGCGGTTGTCGCGCAGTAGCGGGTAGTCGTGGCGGTAGTGCGCGATCAGGTTCGCAGAGTTATGACAGTACCGTTAATTTAACTCAAATGGCCTAAATATTTTTTAACGGTTTGCAGGGTTGGTTTGAGTAACCGCGGCGTCGCGCAAACGATATTACCACTGGCCATGTATTTATCGTCGCCCTGAAAATCCGCCACCATCCCCCCGGCCTCCTTGACCAGTAGCACCCCGGCGGCGATATCCCAGGGCTGCAGAAACATTTCCCAGAAGGCATCGTAACGACCGGCCGCGACGTAGGCGAGGTCGAGTGACGCCGCACCCATGCGCCTCATACCGCAGGACTGGGCGGCGAGATCGCGCATGCAATCGAGATAGGCGGGCATCTGGTCAAACTGACGACCGCTGAAGGGAATGCCGGTGGCGAACAGCGCGCCCTCGGTTTCCACGCGACCGGTCACACGAATACGGTTGCCATTCAGGCGCGCACCGCGACCGCGGCTGGCGGTAAATTCTTCCTGTTTGAAGGGGTCGAGAACGACGCCGTGCTCGATACGTCCTTTATGGCAGAACGCGATGGACACCGCAAAATGCGGAATGCCATAGATGAAGTTAGTGGTGCCGTCCAGCGGATCAATGATCCATACCGAGTCCCGGTCGGCACCCTCGATCTCCCCGCTTTCCTCACTGAGAATACAGTGGTCGGGATAGGCTCTGCGCAGCTGGGAAATAATTTCCCGTTCCGCGGCGCGATCTACTTCGGTAACAAAGTCGTTGCGGGTTTTTTCGTCGATTTTGAGCCGGTCGCGCTTTTGCAGCGCGCGCACGATATCTTCTCCCGCGTCGCGAGCCGCGCGCAGCGCGATATTGACCATGGGTTCCATACTGAGGACCGCTTATTACGGAGCTGAAAGGCCGCGCATTGTAGCAGGAACAGCGAGACTGGGGGAGACTTGTCCGGGTACTCTGCTACAATGCGCGGCCCGCGATGGGAGACAATATGCCCGAGCTACCCGAAACCAATCCTGTACCTGCCGATTCCGGTAATTTCGATCGTATTCGCGTGGTGCTCGTGAATACCTCCCATCCAGGGAATATCGGCGCCGCAGCGCGGGCCCTTAAGAATATGGGGTTAAGTCAACTCTATCTGGTGGCTCCCAGGGAATTCCCGGCGGATCGAGCGGTGTGGCGCGCGGCCGGCGCCGCAGATGTGCTTGAACAGGCGAAGGTTGTCGAAAGCCTCGATGCCGCGCTGCAGGGCTGTGGCCTGGTGGTTGGCACCAGCGCTCGGGAACGCAGCATTCCCTGGCCGTTACTCGACCCGCGAGAATGCGGCCAGCGCGCGTGGCAGGAGTCGGCCCACCACGGGGTCGCCCTGGTATTCGGGCGCGAGGATCGTGGGTTGACCAACGACGAGCTGCAAAAGTGTACTTTCCATGTGCATATTCCGGCGAACCCGGCTTACAGCTCACTGAATCTGGCGGCGGCGGTGCAGGTGCTGACGTACGAGGTCAGGATGGCGGCCCTGGCGGAGGCCGCCGGGCACTTACCGCGAATGGATAATTGGGATCTGCCCCCGGCCAAGGTGGACGATATCGAGCTGTACTTTGAGCATCTCGAACAAACCCTGGTGGATCTGAATTTTCACGACCCGGATAATCCCCGTCAGACCATGCCCCGGTTGCGGCGTCTGTTTGGCCGGATCCGTATGGACGAAATGGAGCTATCCATTTTGCGCGGGGTGCTGACCGCCATGCGCAACGCTGTCCACCGTTTGCGGGGGCAATAACTGGGCTACGCCGCCGTTCTATTTAAGGTCCAGGGAAATCCCCTCGGCTAGAAACCTACTATTTCAGTCAATTATTTAGTTGACTAAATTGCTTGGGTATTAGATAATTCCCGGCAGTTCGTGAAGCCCAAGGGGTTGGCGATGAAACTGACCACACGCGGCCGCTATGCGGTCACTGCTATGCTCGATCTGGCCCTGCACAACGGTCAGGGTCCGATCAGTTTGGCGGATATTTCCAGTCGACAGGAAATTTCCCTGTCGTACCTGGAACAGTTATTCGCTAAATTGCGCCACGGTAAGCTGGTGCGCAGCGTCCGCGGCCCGGGTGGCGGCTATTGTCTGGCGTTGCCCATTGAGCAGATCAATGTGGCGGATATTATCGATGCGGTCAACGAAACCACGGACGCCACCAGTTGTGGCGGCAAGGGTGATTGCCAGCGGGGGGAAGTCTGCCTGACCCATCATCTGTGGGATGATCTCAGTCAGCAGATACACCAGTTTCTCAACAGTATCAGCCTCGCCAGCCTGACGGAACAGCACCGGGTGCTGCAGGTCAGCGAGCGTCAGGATCGGCGCAACGGATTGCTCCCGGCGCAGCGCAATTTAATCGACACCGCGTCGATTACCGTGTAGGTGACGTGTAGGTGTTTGCTACGGCAGTGCTGTGGATGCCCCGGTCGGTCAGGCGCCAGCTAACGGGGCGTTGGGCGCGAGAGATAAACCGTCAAGTAGTAGTTTGAGGATGTAGGAGTTAAAAGCATGAAGTTGCCCATTTACATGGATTACGCCGCGACCACACCTGTGGATCAACGGGTGGCGGAGAAAATGGCTCAATGCCTCACCAGTCAGGGTGTGTTCGGCAATCCGGCGTCGCGTTCCCACTCGTTCGGTTGGCAGGCAGAGGCGGCGGTGGAAGAGGCCCGGCAACAGGTCGCGCAGTTAATTAACGCCGATCCGCGGGAAATCGTGTGGACGTCCGGGGCCACTGAATCCGATAATCTGGCTATCAAGGGGTGCGCACACTTCAATCAACGCAAGGGCAAGCATCTAATTACCTCGCGCATCGAGCACAAAGCGGTGCTCGATAGTTGTCGACAACTGGAGCGCGAAGGTTTCGAAGTCACCTATCTCGACCCCGACCAGGGGGGCTTTATTACGCCGCAAGCGGTGGCGGATGCACTGCGGGACGACACCACGCTGGTGTCGATCATGCACGTCAACAACGAGATTGGCACCATCAATGATATTGCGGCCATCGGTGAAATTTGCCGCGCCCGCGGCGTGTATTTCCATGTCGATGCCGCGCAAAGCGCCGGCAAAGTTGCCATCGATATGGATGCCATGAAAGTGGACATGCTGTCACTGTCCGCCCATAAGGTTTACGGTCCCAAAGGGATTGGCGCGCTCTATGTGCGACGCAAACCGCGGGTGCGTCTCGAAGCCCAGACCCACGGCGGTGGTCATGAGCGCGGCATGCGTTCTGGAACATTGCCCACCCATCAAATCGTTGGTATGGGTGAAGCATTTCGCATAGCCCGGGAGGAAATGGATAGCGAAAATGCGCGCGTTCTCGGGCTGCGCAATCGTTTGTGGCAGGGCTTTAGTGCGATGGAAGAAGTGCATTTAAACGGTGCTTTGAACGGGCGCGTAGCGGGTAATCTCAATGTCAGCTTTGCCTATGTCGAAGGCGAATCGCTGATCATGGCGCTCAAGGACCTGGCGGTATCGTCCGGCTCTGCCTGTACGTCCGCGAGCCTAGAGCCATCCTATGTCCTGCGCGCGCTGGGTTTGAATGACGAGCTGGCGCACAGCTCCATCCGCTTTAGCATAGGCCGCTTTACGACCGAACAGGAAATTGATTTTGCCATTCAAAATGTCATTAATGCAGTGGCCAAATTACGTGAGTTATCCCCGCTGTGGGATATGTTTAAGGATGGTATCGATATATCTGCCGTCGAATGGGCAGCGCACTGACACACAGGCTCGGCTTGAGGAGAGTGGAAAATGGCTTATAGCGACAAGGTTCTGGACCATTACGAAAACCCGCGCAACGTTGGCAAGCTCGACGATAAAGCGGCGAATGTGGGCACCGGCATGGTTGGCGCTCCAGCCTGCGGGGATGTGATGCGCCTGCAAATCCAGGTCAGTGACGACGGTCTTATCGAGGATGCAAAATTCAAGACCTACGGTTGCGGGTCGGCGATTGCATCCAGTTCGTTGCTGACAGAGTGGGTCAAGGGTAAAACACTGGCGCAGGCCGCGGAGATGAAAAACACACAGATCGCCGAGGAGTTGGCGCTGCCACCGGTGAAAATTCACTGCTCGGTACTGGCCGAGGACGCCATCAAGGCAGCGATCAAAGACGTGCGCAAGAAGCGCGGTGAGATAAGTGAGTGATTTTCGTTCGCCGCTTGGGTGCAAAGCGACTTCGCTAATTGCGCTGGAAAGCGAGCCGAGTGGGAATGTCGTAGTCCGATAAGACAGAGGAAGCAGTAAATGGCCATTTCGATGACACCAGCGGCTGAAACCCATGTGCGCGATTATATTGCGCAGCGTGGTAAAGGTTACGGGATTCGCGTCGGCGTGCGCACCAACGGCTGTTCCGGACTGTCTTACGTGCTGGAATTTGTGGATGAAATCGCGCCCGAGGATCAGGTGTTCAAATCCGGCGATGTTGAGGTTTTCGTCGATCCGAAAAGCCTGATTTATCTCGATGGCACGGAGTTGGATTTTGTTCGGGAAGGCTTAAACGAAGGTTTCCAGTTTAACAATCCCAACGTTAAGGATGCGTGTGGTTGTGGCGAGAGCTTCAACGTTTAATGGCTAAAATCGCCTCCATAAAGGTACGATGGATAGCGCGTCGTTGCCGTCGTTGCGCCGGAACAATTAGACGTGAATATGTGTGCGTTAAGATGGGCAGTCTGTGGATGTAAGCAGCGATTACTACCGTATTTTTAACCTTCCTGAAGACTATCAGATCGACGGTGAGCTGTTGCAGCAACGCTACCGCGATATTCAGCGGGAGTGTCACCCGGATCGTTACGCCGGAAAATCCGCCCACGAACAGCGCGTCGCCGTGCAGTACACCGCAGCCATTAACCAGGCCTATACGGTGTTGCGTTCACCGGTACAGCGGGCGCTGTACTTGTTAGCGCGCATGGGGGGCAATGCGGATAACGAAAATGCCACGCTAAATGATACGGATTTTCTTGCCCGCCAGATCGAATTGCGCGAACGCTTGCACGGCGCGGTGGAACCCGGCGCGTCGCTCGGGGCGCTGGAGGCGCTCAGCGACGAAGTGGCGCGCGAATTCGCTCAATTGCAGGGTTTGTTCGCCCTGCAACACAGAGAGCGCGACGTGCAAGCGGCGACCCACACAATAGCCCAGATGCAGTTTTTCAGTAAACTGCTCGATCAGCTGCAGGACGCAACAGACGCGCAGGACGCTTAACAGAATCAGGTATTTTTCGGTGGCATTATTACAAATTTCTGAACCCGGACAGTCGGCTGATCCCCATCGGGGTCGGCGTGCCGTGGGTATTGATTTAGGCACGACAAATTCACTGGTCGCGGCGGTGCGTAGCGGCGTTGTCGACACCCTGCCGGATAATCAGGGACGACATTTATTGCCGTCGGTGGTGCATTACGCTGCCCGTGGCGACGTGGCCGTTGGCTGGTCCGCGAAGGCCGGTGCGGCGCGGGATCCGGTCAATACCCTGGTATCGGTGAAACGCTATATGGGGCGGGGGCAGGAGGAGGTTTTTTCCCTTGGCAGCACGGCCCTTTACGAGCTCGCTCCCAGTGCCGGCGGTATGCCCAGATTCCGCACTGCCGCTGGCGACATCACTCCGGTGGAGGCCTCGGCGGAAATATTGCGCTGCCTGGTGGCGCGCGCGGAAGATACGCTGGGCGGCCAAATTGATGGCGCAGTGATCACCGTGCCGGCGTATTTCGATGATGCCCAACGGCAGGCGACCAAGGACGCCGCGACCCTGGCCGGCATCAAAGTACTGCGCTTGTTGAACGAGCCGACAGCGGCGGCAGTGGCTTATGGGCTGGATCAGGGTAGTTCGGGCGTGATCGCGGTCTACGATCTGGGCGGGGGCACGTTTGATATTTCCATTATGCGGCTATCCCGTGGCGTGTTCGAAGTGCTGGCTACCGGCGGTGATTCAGCGCTGGGTGGCGATGATTTCGATCGCGCCCTGGCGGAATGGCTGCGCGCCCAGGCGGCGTTGCCCGAGGCCCTTACGCCTCAGGAACAGCGGGGGCTTATGGATACCGCCTGTGCGGCCAAGGAGGCGCTGAGCGCGAGCGCCAGCGTTGCGGTCAATGTGAATGGCTGGTCTGGCCAGATCGATAGACAGCAGATGTATGCGGCGGTCGACAGCCTGATCGACACAACGCTACAGGCCTGCAAAAGGACGTTGCGCGACGCGGGTGTGGGCGTTGACGACGTCCTCGATGTGGTGATGGTAGGCGGTTCGACACGTATGCCCCGAGTGCGGGAGAAAGTGGCGGCATTTTTCCAGCGCCAACCACGGGGCACCATCGACCCCGATCGCGTGGTGGCAATGGGTGCGGCGTTGCAGGCGGACGCCCTGGTGGGCAACAAATCCGGGGACGAATTGCTGCTGCTGGATGTCATACCGCTGTCCCTGGGCGTGGAGACAATGGGCGGTCTCACGGAAAAAATCATTCACCGCAACACGACGATTCCGGTGGCCAAGGCCCAGGACTTCACCACATATAAGGATGGTCAGACGGCCATGGCAATTCATGTGGTGCAGGGCGAACGGGAACTGGTGGACGATTGTCGGTCCCTGGCACGGTTCGAGCTTAAAGGTATCCCGCCGATGGTGGCCGGCGCCGCCAAGGTGCGGGTGACCTATCAGGTCGATGCGGATGGTCTGCTGAGTGTCACGGCTCGCGAAGAGGGCAGCGGCGTACAGACCCGGATAGAGGTCAAACCGTCCTATGGACTGGGTGACGACGAAATCAGCACCATGCTGGAAGACTCGTTTGCGCACGCCAAGGACGATTTGCAGGCCCGAGCGTTGCGCGAGCGGCAAGTGGATGCGGATCGTCTGCTGGTTGATCTGGAGTCCGCACTGGCCCAGGACGGCGCGGCCCTGCTGAGTGACGAGGAGCATCAGCGTTTGCGCGATGCCATGGCGGATCTGAAGAGCGCGCGCGAGCGGTGCACGGATCATCGCGAACTGGCTCGCCAGGTGGAAAGTCTGGCGCGGGAGAGCGAACAGTTCGCCAGCTTGCGCATGGATAACGCGGTGCGCAAGGCCCTCGCGGGTCACCGCCTCGAAGAGTTTGATCAGGAGGTATGAAGTGCCGACTATCGTGATTTTGCCCCACCCCGGGCTTTGTCCGGACGGCAAGGTGATTGAGGCTGAAGAGGGCGAAAGTATCTGTGCGGCGGCACTGCGCCAGGAGGTGGAAATCGAGCACGCCTGTGAGCAGTCCTGTGCCTGTACTACCTGCCATGTGTACGTGCGCGAAGGGTTCGATTCCATTGCTGCAGCAGATGATCTGGAGGAAGATTACCTGGATAAAGCCTGGGGCGTGGATCCCGATTCGCGGTTGAGCTGTCAGGCGCGGGTGGGCCGTGAAAATCTGGTGGTGGAAATCCCTAAATACACCATTAACATGGTGTCCGAGCAACACTGAAGAGCGCAGAAAACCTTTGTTTGGGGGTCACACATGGGACTGAAGTGGACGGATATACCGGAGATCGCAGTTGCGTTATGCGAAGCTTATACAGAGATCGATCCGCGTTATGTCAATTTTGTCGATCTGCGCAACTGGGTACTGGGACTGGAAGAATTCGACGACGATCCGCGGCGCTGTGGTGAAAAAATCCTCGAGGCCATTCAGATGGCCTGGATAGAGGAAGTCGACTAGAATAGGTCGCGTATCTCGCCAAGGGCCGCTTATGAGTTCCAAAGAAGAGCTCTACAAACTGCTGCTGGACTCGTCACCTTACGGCACAATGTTTTTTGCCTACGGTGTTTGCGTGGACTGTAATCCGCGGGCTCAACAACTGCTGGGATGCAGCAAGCGCGCTATTCTCGGAACCAGTCTCGACGACAACTGTAGCGACGAGCCGGTCGCCCTGGCCGCACTCAAGCGTCAGTTGAATAACGCACTGGAAGACCAGCAGCGGCGCGTACAATGGGATCTGCGCGACGGCACGGATAGCGAACTGATAACGCTGGATATCCGGCCGGTGGGGGACAGCGGCCGGGAACTGGTGGTAACGCTGTTTGCAGCGCTGGAGGGCGCCGCAACTGACCGCGAGGAAATCCCTGTTGGCGACGCCACCGCGGCGTTCACAGCGCCGCCATCGGCAGCCGGTGGACGTGATTCGAGTGTGCCGCAGGCATCGCAAACGAACATTCCTGAGTCTCCGTCCGATCGGCTAAACCTGACAACGGCGCCGACGGCCGCGGCAATCCATCGAGCTGCACGTCCGGACAGTCCCAGGCAAGCGCCCCAATCTGCGAGCGTGTCCGCGCCGGCCCTGGATTCCGCGCCCCGGGCAAATGTGGCGGTGGCGGATAGTCACCTTCAACAGGGAGGCGAACAGATCAGTCGTGCGGCGGTGCTGCACAAGCTGTCGCGGGGCAAAAGCAGCGGACAGGCGCCGCGCGAGGAATATCCCCCCGACCGCGACCTTTATTTCGATAACCTTACCCAGCTCCCCAATCGACAGTTGCTGATTGAGACCATTCGGCAGTATTTTTTGGAAAATGAGGATCGCGATATTTGCGCTGCGTTTCTGTTGGTGGACCTCGATCATTTCAAGGACATCAACGATTCCTGGGGCCACGCCGTCGGCGACCAGGTGTTGTGTAAGCTCGCCCGGGTGATTGCCATGTTGATCACCGAGCAGTCGATGGTGGCGCGCATGAGTGGCGACGAGTTCCTGCTGTTCATTCCGGATATCGGGCAGAGTCTTACCGAGGGCGCCGTGCTGGCCCGGGAAATGGCTACCAAGGTGAAAGAGTTGATCTCCCATCCGATATTTTACGATGGCAATGAGTTTATTCTCACCGCCAGTGTCGGTATCGCGTTGGTCAATGACCACAGCACCAGCGCTGAGCGGGCGTTGCAGTACGCCGATACGGCGATGTACGAGGCCAAGCGCAAAGGGCGCAACGGCATCGCATTTTTTGACCACAGTATTCGCGAAAAAGCCCAGCGCCAGATCGGGCTCAATACGCGCCTGCGCAAAGCGGTGGATAACCAGGAGTTTGCACTGTTTGTGCAGCCGCAAATTTCTCTGCGGGATGGACGTCTGACCGGTGGCGAGGCGTTGTTGCGTTGGGTTAACGCGGACCGCGTGACGAACATGCCCTCGGAATTTATTCCGCTACTGGAATCGTCGGGACTGATTGTCGATGTCGGACACTGGGTGATTCGCACGGCCTGTGAATACGTGCGCGGGTTCATGGACGATGGCGTGTGGGATGACGGAATGTGTTTGGGTATTAACATCAGTCCGCGCCAGTTCAACGACCCGCAACTGCTGGAGGTGATTCAACATAGCCTGGAAAGCTACAACGTCGATCCCCGCTATTTAAATTTCGAAGTCACGGAAAATCTGGTCATCGAAGATGTCGATGAGGCGATATATAAAATGGAAGCGATCAAGGATTTGGGCTCATTGTTTTCAATCGACGATTTTGGCATCGGCTATTCGTCCATGATCTACCTGAAACGGCTGCCTTTTGACTGGCTCAAAATCGACCGGGAATTTATTCGCAACATTCATCGCGATCCGGAAAGTCGCGGTGTCGTGGAGGCCATACTGGCGGTATCTCGCCAGTATGGCCTGCAGGTCACGGCGGAGGGGGTGGAAGGCCCGGAATCACTGGAGATTTTGCGTAAATCCGGTTGCGATACCTACCAGGGTGCGCATTTCAGCATGCCGGTTCCGGTGGAGCGCTTTCGGGCCATGCTCGCCGCTTAGCAAGGCTTTGTTGTAACCCCCTGTTCGCAAGAGTAAAATCCCCCTCCCTTTAATGCTCCGAGCCAGGCTCGTGGGCGCTACACCATTATACGAATTACCTGGAGCGATAAATTCATGGCGATAGAAAGAACCCTCTCCATCATCAAGCCCGATGCCGTTGCTAAAAACGTGATCGGGAACATTATCAGCCGCTTTGAGCAAGCTGGCCTGAAGGTTGTTGCCGCAAAAATGCTGCATCTGTCGCGGGAGCAGGCCGAGGGGTTTTACGCCGAACACAAAAACCGGCCATTCTTCCCCGACCTGGTCGGATTTATGACGTCGGGTCCGGTGGTCGTGCAGGTACTCCAGGGGGACAACGCCGTTGTCGCCAACCGGGATCTGATGGGCGCCACCAACCCCCAGGATGCCACGCCTGGAACCATTCGCGCCGACTTTGCGGAAACCATTGACGCCAATGCGGTACACGGCTCTGATTCCGTGGCGGCCGCAGAGCGGGAAATTGCGTATTTTTTTGCAGATAACGAGATTTGTCCACGTTAAACAAGGCCCTGATGAGTGAATCCATAGCGACAAGTATGAGCGCACAGCGCATTGCCACGGACAGCGTCCAGGGGCGGGTTAATCTGCTCGGTATGTCCGCTGCAAAGCTGGAGGACTTCTTTGCCACGCTCGGGCAAAAGCGCTTTCGAGCAAAACAACTGCTGCAGTGGATTCATCAGCGTGGAGTGATTGATTTTGCACTGATGACCGACCTGTCCAGGGAGTTGCGCGATACCCTGGCACAGGTTGCCGAGGTGCGCCCACCACAGGTGGTTAGCCAGGCCGATTCCGCCGATGGCTCGCGTAAATGGCTGGTACGCACCGACAGTGGTAGCAGTGTGGAAATGGTTTATATTCCGGAAGGTGAGCGCGCCACGTTGTGTGTTTCGTCGCAGGTGGGGTGCGCGCTGGACTGCAGTTTTTGCTCCACCGGCAAACAGGGGTTTAACGGTGACCTGACCGCCGCGGAGATTATCGGCCAGTTGTGGATCGCCAATAACTCGTTTGGTGCGTTTGCAACCGGCGCTAGCCGAGCAGTGAGCAACGTGGTCATGATGGGTATGGGTGAACCACTACTCAATTTTGACAACGTGGTCGATGCCATGAATTTAATGATGCACGACTGCGCTTACGGTCTGTCAAAACGTCGCGTCACATTGAGCACCGCGGGGGTGGTGCCGGCACTCGATCGGCTCGGGGACGTCACCGACGCGTCGTTGGCTATTTCCTTGCACGCGCCAAATGACGCCCTGCGGGATCAACTGGTACCCATCAATCGCAAGTATCCGATTGCCATGTTGTTGCGCTCCGCGCAAAATTATCTGAAAAAATTACCTGATCAACGCCGCCGCATAACGGTTGAATACACGTTGATGGATCAGGTCAACGACCATGCCGAACAGGCCCGGGAGTTGGCGCTGTTGTTGCAGGATACACCCTGTAAAATCAACCTCATACCATTTAACCCGTTCCCCGGTTCGGACTATCGACGGGTATCCAACAATGCGCTGCACCGCTTTAGGGACATCCTTATGCAAGCCGGGTACACTGTAACGGTGCGCACCACGCGCGGTGCCGACATCGCCGCCGCCTGCGGACAGCTGGCGGGTGCGGTCAATGATCGCACGCGCCGCGCCGCGCGTTATAAACAGCGCGACTTGCAGGCTCGGCAACTACCGACAGGTAGCAGTGGGTGAAAACGATGAGTTTGAAAATTTGGACAGTGCTGGTCATGGCCGGTTTGCTGCTGGTTAGCGGGTGTACCACCACCGCCACATCCGGGCGGGTCAAATCTGGGGAGCCTTCTGCTGCGGATCGGCGCGAGCAATTACTGGCGGATCATATTCAGCTGGGCATGGGTTATCTCGGTGAAGGTAATCGCGAATCCGCTCGTCACCATTTACTCAAGGCGTTGGAGGTGGACAGTCGCTCGGCGGGTGCGCACGGTGGCATGGCCCTATTATTTCAGCTCGAACGGGAGTATGAGCTGGCGGACAGCCATTTTCGCAAAGCCATCGGCTACGACCCAGGTGTTACCTCCGTGCGCAACAACTACGGCGTCTTCCTGTACCGCCTGGAGCGCTACGAGGAGGCTTACCAGCAGCTTGAAAAAGCCGCGGCCGATACGGCTTACCCCCGCCGCGCTCAGGTGTATTCAAGTCTCGGTACGACGGCAGCAAAGTTGCATCGTGCGGACCAGGCCCGCGACGCCTGGCTCAAGGCCATTAGTCTGAACCCCCGTTTGACGCGACCCTATATCGAACTCGCCAGCCGCTATTTTAACGACGACGATTATCCACGGGCCAAGGCCTACCTCGATCAGTACCATCAGTTACACAAGGCCACTGCCAGAAGTCTGTGGCTGGGCGTCAAATTGGAACGGGAATTTGGCAATAAGGACGGCGAGGCCAGCCAGGGACTCGCGTTGCGAAAGCTGTTTCCGTACTCTGAAGAAGCCCTCGAATACAAGCGGTGGCTCGCAGGTGAGCGTTGACGAAAAGTCAGAGACGATCTTTGAGGCGGGGTTGCAATCCGCGGGCCTGGTGCTGCGCAAGAAGCGCGGCGAGCGGGGTCTGTCAATCGAGGAAGTGGCGCGTCAGACCGGCTTAACACCCGGGGCGGTGCATACCCTCGAAGCGGACGACTATGCTCGATTACCCGCCGCGGTGTATGTGCGGGGCTATATTCGTCGCTATTGCGCATTACTCGATATTGACGACGCCCCGCTGATAGCGGCTTACGAAGCAGTGCGGGCCGAGTTGGATAAAACTCGCGATAAGGGGCAGCGTGCGCAAGCCAGTCAGAGTCAGGCGCTGCGCAATCACTACCAGCCCGATCGACGGCGCATGCATCTGTTGATGTTGATAGCGGTGGCAGCGGTGCTGGTTATCCTTGTCGTGGTGGTTGGCAAGTGGTTTTTTAAAGAGTACTCCGCGGCACTGGCAAACGGGCAGCTGGAACACAGGGTAGGGCCGGTCATGGATGTGGTGACTGCGGCGCGGGATCAGGTATCGGAAACATCCAAATACAGCAGCTCGCCGCCGCCCGCCGGGGGCGAGGCAGTGGCGGTGCAGGTGGCAACAGGTGACGAAGCCCTGCAGGGCGCCGCTGACGACGAGGTAACTGGTGCCGCCGAAGAACCGGCCGGTGAAGCGGTCTCGGACGACGTGCAACACAGTGAAGTCGATGGCGGGAATAACACCGCCGCTGCTGTGCCAGAGGCGGCGCCACCGCCCGGGGTTCTGGAACTAAACTTTATCGAGGAAAGCTGGGTCAAAGTGGTTGACGGCAGCGGCGCGGTGCTGGTTATGACACAAGAGCGTGCGGGCGCCCGGCTGTCGTTGAAGGGGCAACCGCCATTCCG
>JBFJMM010000015.1:0-19309 GCA_041633885.1 Porticoccaceae bacterium | reverse complement strand
TGCCCTGTGGTTCCTGGTGGCTGTGCCAGGCCGGGCGCAAGGGGAAATTGAAATTTTTGTCGATGGCCTGTTTGAAAACCGGGCAGTTCTGACCATCAACGGCAAGCGACATTTGATGAAGGTCGGGGAAACAACCGATGGAGTAACACTGGTCAGCAGCGATAGCCGCCGAGCCGAGGTAGAGGCCAACGGTCGGCGCCAGGAGCTGTTGCTGTCGCAACACATCGCCGCCCACTTTAGCGCGGCATCACAGGCGGAAGTGCAGATTCCCAAGGGTCTGGGCGGACATTATTTTACGGCGGGGAGTATTAACGGGTACCCGGTGGCATTTATGGTCGATACCGGGGCCACGGATATCGCCATGAATATGCATCAGGCGCGGCGCCTGGGGCTCGATCTGAAGCGCGGCCAGCCGGGCATGTCCAACACTGCCGGCGGCATTGTGGACACCCTGCAGGTGGTTCTGGCGAAAGTTAGTGTGGGCAGTATCATCGCCCACAATATTGCGGCGACTGTCGTACTGGGAGACCACCCGACCCAGATATTACTGGGCAACAGTTTTCTGAGTAAGGTCGAAATCAGTGAACAGTCCGGTGTCATGATGCTGCGCAAAAAATATTAGCGCTGACCGACAGCGACCCGTCGCGCGCGCGACTGTGGATAGCAGCCCTTCGCAAAAATTGCGGGTCGGTGCCCGAAGGAGCGGTCGATCACAGGTTGGCGGTTGGCACACCTTCCGGTGGCCCGGGGTTAACGTCCGCTCCGTTGCCGTCGCTACAGGCGCCTGCTCCAGCCGATAAAAAACGTGTCCACGTAGGGGCTAACAGATTCCTCACCGCCGATGCCCAGTCCCGCTGTTGCCGATGGGCCGCTATATTCCTCCTCCACAAATTTCCCGTAGGCAAAATGTAGTTCAGATTTTTGGTCAAGGGCCCAGCTTAAACCCAGGGTGTACTGGTCGACCGGGTTCGGCGCCAGCATGTTGAAAGTTACGGTGTCTATCTCTTCGCTGTCGTTGGGGCGACGGCCATAGGCGTAACCGGCGCGCAGGGTCAGGCGTTGGGTTGCGGCATATTCGACGCCGAGGCGGTAAACATTCTGACTGTCCCAACTGAAGCCGCTGCCCTTGCTACTGCCCAGTGGGCTGCCGCCGGGGCTCAGTGAGTTAAGATTGCCGTTGTGCAACGCGTTAATCTCTCCCCAGTTAATGCGCTGTATATCCAGCGCGATGACCCAGCCGGGAGCGGGTTTGATAGCAGCTCCGACACTGTAGTTTGACGGAATATCGAAAGCACCGCTGTCGGCGAACAGGCCCTTGTACTTATCAAAATCCTGCATGTAGACGCGGGTCGAATAGGCCGCGCCGAGATCGAGCCAGGGGGTGATCTGTCCGTACCAGCCGACGCGCACACCAAAGCCAAACGCCTGGTCGTAGCCATTATTGGTAACGGCGTCGGGGTAGGCTGACAGGTTCTGAAAAGCCTGCAAGCCGTACACCTTGACCCGCTGGTAAGCGAGCAATGCCGTGATGCCAACGCTGTGTCGGGGCGTAAACTGCCAACCCAGGCTCGGAGCGACAATCACCTGCGCCAGATCGAAGCCCAGTTTGCCACAGCCCAGCAGAAAGTTGGCGGGCGCGTCGCCACATTCGGCGGGATTGAAGTTGCTGCCGGGGACCCCGTTGTTATCGTTGTATTCGGTGTTTAACCCGCCATTGCCATACAGGGTGACCCCCCAGGCAAATTCGTCGTTGATGCGGCGCGCGAACCCGGCTTCGGGCAGAAAGAAAATACTGTTGCGGCTGGTGCTGTCTATATCGTAAATACTGTTACTGGCGCCCGTGCGTTCGATTTCCCGGTGGGGCGAAAAAAGTTTGAGGCCTGCGTCGATGCGATCCCCGGCGGCAAACAGCTTGCCGGGGTTGGAGGAACCCGCAAACCCATCGAGGCCTACGGCGGTGGATGCCCCGGCCATCTGGTTGGCATAGGTACCGTAACCCAGTACGAAATAGCCACCGCCAGCGGCAACGGTTCCCGCACCCAAGGCAAGCCAGACAACCAGCGCGGGATATAAGCCGCGCCTAAACAGGTGTTGATTCATGAAAACTCCACAGGGAAAAGTTGTAGCAAGATATTAGATCGACCGGTCAAGAATATAGCACAACCGACCCACATATCAAATTTTGTACTCAGCCCGTCAGTATCCATCACTTCTTTACTCAAGCCAATGTCGGGCTACAATGGCGCCCCATAGCCATTCGGGTCGGGTGACACCCTGGAGTACCAATGTCGAAATTAGCGAAACGCATTATTCCGTGCCTCGATGTGGATCAGGGGCGCGTGGTCAAGGGCGTTAAGTTTCTGGATATTCGCGACGCGGGGGATCCCGTGGAAATCGCCGTTCGCTACGATCAGGAAGGGGCGGATGAAATTGCCTTTCTGGATATTACCGCCAGCCACGAAGGCCGCGATACCACCATTCACACGGTGGAGCGCATGGCCAGCAGAGTGTTTATCCCGCTCACGGTGGGTGGGGGTGTTCGTACGCTGAATGACATCAGAGAATTACTCAGGGCGGGTGCGGATAAAGTGAGTATTAACTCCGCAGCGGTGGAGAACCCCCAGCTGGTGTTTCTCGCCGCGGAAAAATTTGGGTCCCAGTGTATTGTGGTGGCCATCGATGCCAAGCGGGTGAGTGCCCCCGGAGAGCCCCCCCGTTGGGAGCTGTTCACCCACGGTGGGCGGCGCCCGACCGGCATCGACGCGGTGGCCTGGGCGGTCAAAATGCAGGGGCTTGGCGCGGGGGAGATTCTACTCACCAGCATGGACCAGGACGGCACCAAAAACGGTTTTGACGTGGGGTTAACCCGGGCCGTCAGCGACGCGGTCGACATACCCGTGATAGCGTCGGGAGGGGTGGGAACGTTGCAGCACCTGGTAGACGGTATTCTGGAGGGTGGGGCCGATGCGGTGCTGGCCGCGAGTATTTTTCACTTTCGCGAATACAGTATTGCCGACGCCAAAGCGTTCATGGCGGAACAACGCATCGAAGTACGCTGATCTGGTAGTCTGAGAAGGGCGGGGGGCAGGTACCGAAACCCTCCCACATCGGGACCTGATTCAGGCGCAGAAACGGGATTCCTGGGAGAGCAGGTCGAGGGTGCGCGGGGATGCGGACGACACAAAGGAGACATACTCGTCGATTCCGCGTTGTGCCAGTTCCAGGGAGTCGAACGGCCCCATGGTGACCCCCTCCCGGGTACCAAAGAACCAGTAGTTGGAGAGTTTGAAGAAGCGTTCACTGCGAAAGCGTGAGCCGGGCGTTTCAGGCAGGTCGCTGGCGCGTTTAAACGTGATTATTCCGTTCATGGTCCACTCCGTCGCGCAGATGTTTTTGCCACTCGCTACCCCATCAGGTTCAACATGCAACCGGTCTCGGATCAGGAGCACCACAGGGGCCGGGCTGGATTTTTGACCCTTTGCGCATGTCAGTTATAACTGGCATTTATACCAGAAGGTTTAAGGCAGAGCAAACCTATTTTTTTCTAAAATGGCTATTCCTTTCAGCAGGTTAAGTGCTTCGTAGAGTTGGTTGTCGGTGACGTCGATGGCTTTGCCCGGGGCCTCAGGGACGTTTCCCCTGTCCGTACCACCGTTGCTCAGATGCCCGCTCAGGTCCGACTCCTTGATGCCGCCGAGACCTTCGATGACCCGGATCTCGGCGCGGGCCACGCGAATATCCGGCTCGATACCTTCCGCCTGTATCGACCGACCGCCGGGGGTGTAATAGCGCGCCGTGGTGAGTTTAATGGCGCGGCCATCCTGCAGGGGCAAGACGTTTTGTACCGAGCCCTTGCCAAAGCTGGTGGAACCCATGACGACGGCCCGTTGATGGTCCTGCAGGGCACCGGCCACAATTTCCGATGCGGAAGCGGTGCCGCTGTTGATCAGCACTACCACCGGCACGCCCTGCAGTTCGTCCCCCGGGGTTGCGGAGAACCGCGCATTGGACGACGGGATTCGGCCCTGGGTATAGACGATCAGGCCGCCATCCAGCAGGGCATCGGCCACTTCGATGGAACTGGGTAGCAGACCCCCGGGGTTATTGCGCAGGTCGAGCACCACACCCTTGAGTCCCGATGAGTCACCCTTGAGAGTTTGCAGGTTTTTGATGAAATCAGTGCCGGTGTTCACCTGAAACTGAGCGATGCGAACGTACCCGAACCCCTCTTCCAGCATGCGACTGCGCACACTTTCCACTTTGATCACATCGCGCACAAGTTTGATCACCAGCGGCGCGTCGACACCCTCCCGGGCGATGGTGAGCGTAATAGCGGAACCTTTCGGTCCGCGCATTTTGACGATTGCTTCCTCCAGGGACATGCCCTGTACCGCTTCGTCGTCCAACTTGATAATCAAATCCCCAGGTTGAACGCCCGCCCGTTGCGCCGGTGTATCGTCAATGGGAGAAACCACTTTGACGAATCCGTCCTGCATGCCCACTTCGATACCGAGGCCGCCAAATTCACCGGTGGTCTGTTCCTGCAGTTCCTCGTAGCTTTCCTCCTGGAGAAAGCCGGAATGAGGATCCAGTTCGCCCAGCATGCCGGTAATGGCTTTTTCCAGTAAAGTACGGTCGTCAATTTCTTCGACATAGGCGTTACGAATTTGCTCGAACACCTGCGCGAACAGCTGTAATTCTTCGAGGGGCAGGCGAGCCGCCGGGTCGTTTTCCGGCGCCGGTTGCTCGGCGGCGTCGGTCGGTAATGTGAACAGCAACATGGCGCAACAGAAAACAATGGCGGTGCATTTCATGGATACAGTCTCTCGCGAATTGCCCTCAGTGTAGGGGCGACGAGGGTCATATGGGAAGGGGTGTGGTTCACGCCCGCGGTCTTAACCAGGGTTTTGGATCCAGGGGCTGGCCGCGCAGGCGGATTTCGAAGTACAGGGCGCCGCGTGACAAGCCACCTGTGGCGCCGGTTTCAGCAATCACCTCGCCTGGCTTGACCCAATCCCCGGTTTCTTTCAACAGCAATTGATTGTGGGCATAAAGACTGAGATAGCCTTCCCCGTGATCGATTATTAGCAGCAGTCCCTGACCACGCAAATAGTCTGAAAACACTACCCGGCCATGGTGTACGGCGCTGACCGGACTGCCCTCGGCCGCGTGCAACAACCACCCCGTCCAGCTGAGGCTGGCGGCGCGGCGCGCGCCAAAGGCATGCGCGACCCGACCGTGCAAAGGCCACGGCAGCTTGCCACGCTGATTGGCGAACGGTTGATTATCGGGTATATCCAGTTGTTGCAGCGATCGCGCGAGGTTGTCGATCAGCGCCTCCAATTGTTGTCGCTCGCGCGTCAGTTGTGCCAACCGGGTATTCTCATCTTTCAGTTGCATCTCAATTTTTGCCAGCAAGAGGCGCCGCTCGTCCTGTTGATTTTTGAGTGTCTCCTGCTCCTGGACCAGGTGTTGGCGATCGGCGTCCAGTTGTACCTGGCGTGAGTTAATAGTCGTCTTAACATTATTGAGTTGGGTCAGCGTGTCCTGATAACGGTGCAGTTTTTCGCTGCGCGCGGCGACAAAATAGCGGTAGTATTTGACGGTGCGGGAGATCAGCTCGGGCTCTTCCATGTTAAGCAGCAGTTTGATCGGCTCCTGGCGACCGAGCCGGTACACGGCGCTGATTTCGTTTGCGATTTGCCGGGCCTGCCGGTCGTGAGTGTCCTGCAGTGTCGTGCGCCGGGCTGCGAGGGCCTTTAATTCGGCCCCAAGTGTTTTGACTTGCGTTTGCAGCGCGGCCATCCGCCGGCGAATCGCTAACGTGCGCAGTTCCGCATCGCGCAAATCGCTCATCAGTGATTGCTGTTTGTTGCCGGTGTTCAGCAATTGTTTTTGCAGGTCGGAAATTTGCGTCTTCAGCGCATCGAGCTTGCTCTGCTGCCCGTTATCTGCCGCCTGCGCCGTCGCGCTCAGGGCTATCAGCAGCGTGAGTGCGATGGGTGCGAGAGTCACGGCCGCTGCCTTGCCAGGGGCTATTCGACGGTCGCGAGACTGCGCCCGGTCATCTCTGCGGGCTGCGTGATCCCCGACAGATACAGCAGCGTCGGCGCCACGTCGGCGAGGGAGCCACCGGAGCGCATCAAAACTTTGCGATGTCCCACATACACCAGCGGCACAGGCATTAACGTGTGGGCGGTGAGCGCCTGTCCAGTGGTGCCATCCAGCATGCTTTCGACGTTGCCGTGATCGGCGGTGATCAGACATTCGCCGTCCACCTGCTCTAGGGCGCTGGTAATTTTAGCGAGGCAGTGATCAAGGGTTTCCACTGCCTGTATGGCCGCCGAAAAAATGCCGGTGTGGCCAACCATATCGCCGTTGGCAAAGTTGCAGACGATCAGGTCGTAGCGTCCCGATTGAATGGCAGCCACTAATTTATCGGTCACCTCCGGGGCGCTCATTTCCGGTTGCAGATCGTAGGTGGCAACTTTTGGCGAGGGTACCAGGACACGGTCCTCCCCGGGGAAACTGTCCTCGCGACCGCCGTTAAAGAAAAACGTCACGTGGGCGTATTTTTCCGTTTCGGCGATACGCAGCTGGCTTTTTCCCAGGCTGGCCAGGTATTCGCCCAGGGAGTTGGTCAATGCGACTGGCGGAAACGCGCACGCCACGTTGAGGGATTGTTCGTATTCGGTGGTGGTGACAAATTGGCCCAGCTTCGGGATTGTGTGGCGTGCAAAGCCGGCAAAAGCGGTGTCGACAAATGCCTGGGTAAGCTGGCGCGCCCGATCGGGGCGAAAGTTCATAAACAATACGACATCGCCGTCGGCTACCAGGACGGGTTGTTGGTCCGCGCCTGCCAATATTGTGGGCTTGACGAATTCGTCTGTCTCGCCGCGTTGGTAGGCCTGTTGCAGTGCGTCCACAGCGTTTTCATAGCGGTATTCCGCGCTTCCGTCGGTGAGCATTGCGTAGGTCTGGCGCGTGCGCTCCCACCGTTGATCCCGGTCCATGGCGTAGTAGCGCCCCGTAATGGAAGCGATGCGCCCGACCCCGGATTGTTCCATCGCAGTGATAATTTTGGCGATGGAACTGGCGGCACTGCGCGGTGGCGTGTCGCGGCCATCCAGAAACGCGTGCACAAACAGTTTACTGGCACCACGCTCGGTCGCCATTTTTAACGCCGCGGCGATATGTTCCTCGTGGCTGTGCACGCCGCCGGGGGACAACAGGCCGAAAATATGGATCGCTCTGCCGGTGGCGATTGCGGTGTCGATCGCCTCGCTATAGGCCGGGTTGCTATAAAAACTGCGGTCGGCGATGGCTTTATTGATACGCGTTAGATTTTGGTAAACGACCCGTCCAGCCCCCAGGGTCATATGCCCCACTTCGGAATTACCCATTTGCCCATCGGGTAAACCGACATCCATGCCGCTGCCGGATATCAGAGTGTGCGGGCAGTCGCGCCACAGCCTGTCCCAGGTGGGCGTGTTGGCGCTGTAAATAGCGTTTGCGGACGTGTCCTCGCTATACCCCCATCCATCCAGAATAATCAGCGCCAGAGGTTTTTTTACGTCGGTCATGGGGTGGAGGGATCCTCGTACAGCGGCTGTAAATCAGCGCAAATGGTACCCGTTTGTGTGGCCAATGACCATGGATAGGTGTCGCGGGGATAAGGGACAACAAGCACTGTGTCAGCCGTTACCTGGGACTGCGACGGCCTAAATAACTTTGTGTATACTACCCGGCCTGTCATTGGCGGCCCCACTCAAAATTGTTTGCCGAGGTGTTGCGCACGTGGATTTTTTTGTTTTTATCAGCGAGCAGTGGATACTGGTCAGCGTGCTGCTGGCGCTGATCTACGTCTTTATGCTGTCCGAGCAGAGGAAGGCCGGTAAAGCGCTTTCCACCCATCAGGTCACGGCGCTGATCAATCGCGACGAGGCGATATTACTCGATGTGCGCGATGCCAAAGAGTTTCAGCTCAGCCATATCGCCGGGGCCATGAATATTCCCGCTGGCGCGCTCGATACGCGGCTCGCCGAACTGGAAAGGCACCGCGCTAAAATAATCGTGGTCACCGACAAGATGGGTCAGCAGGCCTCGGTGGTTGGCCGTAAACTCCGGCGTCAGGGATTTCAGGTGCGGCGCCTGCAGGGGGGTATGGGGGAGTGGCTGGCCCAGCGTTTGCCGGTGATCTCCCAGTGAGTGTGGTGCTCTACGGAACGCGCTTCTGCCCTTACTGTATCGCCGCACGCGCACTGTTGCGCGCCCGCAATATTGCCTATCAGGATATTGCCGTGGACGGCGATCCACAATTGCGCGATGCGGTCATGGCGCGCAGCGGGCAGAGTACGGTGCCGCAGATCTGGGTGGGTGATGTCCATGTCGGCGGGTTTACTGAACTGCGCCAGATACATGTGTCGGGCGAACTGGATACCCTGTTGGCGACGGCCCTTGCCAATAGCGGACAGCGGGAGTCGGACGCGTTGCCAGTAACCGGACTCGACAGCCAATGATAAGCAAAGGGATTAATTTATGACTGAACTACCTGACGAACCCAGTGCGCCGCTAGCGAGTGAGGCAAAAAACCCGCCGGTACAATTTGCGATTGAACGTATTTATCTAAAAGATATTTCCTTTGAAGTGCCCATGGGTTTTGCGGGATTTACCAAACAGTGGAAACCCCAGGTCAATCAGGATATCGCCACCAAAACTAATAAACTCGATGGCGGTCTTTACGAAGTGATTTTGCGGGTCACCGTGGAGGTCAAGGAGCAGGAAAAAATCGCTTACGTGGCGGAAGTGGAACAGGCCGGGGTGTTTAAGATCGACGGACTCGAAGGTATGCAGCTGACCCAGCTGCTGAACACCCACTGCCCGAACATACTGTTTCCCTACGCACGGGAAGTTATCGACAACCTTGTGACCAAAGGCAGCTTTCCGGCGCTGCATTTGCCGCCCATCAGTTTCGATGCGTTGTTTCAAAAAGCTGTGACCGAAGCCCGGAAAAACGCGGGGCCGAAGGCGGGGGAAAAATCCCACTGAGTGTCTCGACCCCGGTTCCAATGGGGCATCCGACGCCACACTTAACCACCGCTGATTCAGTCGCTGCCGCTGAGCCCCAACTCCTTTAACTTGCGGGTAAGGGTATTGCGCCCCCACCCCAGCAGCACTGCGGCATCGCGCTTGCGGCCCGCGGTGTGTTCGAGGGCGGCTGCAATCACTGTGCGTTCAAATGCTGGCACTGCCTGCGCGAGAATATTCTGTTTACCCTCTTTCAACTGGCCGGTTAGCCAGCGCTGCAAGCTCGCTTCCCAACTTTGTCCGGTGGTCACCGACTCAGTGGGGGTGTCGCGCAGTTCCGGGGGAAGATCCGATAACAAAACCTCCCGCCCGGCGGCCATAACCGTGAGCCAGCGGCAGGTGTTTTCCAGCTGGCGTACATTGCCGGGCCAGGGCAGCGAACACAGAAATTGCTCGGCCTCGGGGCTGAGTATTTTGGGCTCGACGTTGAGCTCGCGGGCGGATTCCCTGAAAAAAAGCTGAATGAGTTTGGGGATATCTTCACTGCGTTCGGCCAACTTTGGCAGATTGATGCGGATCACATTAAGCCGATGGAAAAGATCCTCGCGGAAACGATGCTGGGTGACCAGAGTTTCGAGATTTTGATGGGTGGCGGCAATGATGCGCACATTGACCTTGATGGGGGTGTGTCCACCCACCCGATAAAATTCGTTGTCGGCCAGCACACGCAGCAAGCGGGTCTGTGCCTCCTTGGGCATATCCCCGATTTCGTCTAGAAACAGCGTGCCGCCGTCGGCCTGTTCAAAACGGCCGACGCGCCGTTGCGCGGCGCCGGTAAAAGCGCCTTTCTCGTGGCCAAATAATTCAGATTCGATCAGGTCGTGGGGTATTGCCGCCATGTTGAGGGCGATAAACGGTTGTTCCTTACGGGGACTGTGTTTGTGTAACGCGTGGGCGACCAGTTCTTTGCCGGTACCCGACTCGCCGTTGATCAGCACCGTGACATGTGAGTGGGAGAGACGCCCGATGGCGCGGAACACTTCCTGCATGGCCGGCGCCTCGCCGATGATTTCCGTCTTGACCCGGGTGCTTTGCTCGGCGGATTGACTGGCCTTTTCCCGAGAAAAAGCCAGGGCGCGGCGCGTCACCGACACCAGGTCGTCGATATCAAACGGTTTCGGCAGGTATTCAAAGGCGCCGCCCTGGTAAGCCGCCACCGCACTGTCCAGATCGGAGTGGGCGGTGGTGATAATTATCGGCACCTGCGGCGTTTCGCTGTGAATTTTTTCCAGCAGTTGCAGGCCATCCATACCCGGCATGCGAATATCGCTGATAATAGTATCGGGATGCTGGCGATTCAGGCTGGCGAGCAGAGCATCGGCATTTTCAAAGCTGCGCACAGTCATGTCGGCGCGCTCCAGCGCCTTTTGCATCACCCAGCGTATTGAGCGGTCGTCGTCGACGATCCAGACATTTGGTTTCATGGGGGCATCCATGTCGTTAGTTAGCGCCGTGGTCGGCAGTGGGCGGCCGTGTAGTGACCGGTAAGTAGATAGCGAACTGCGTGTTGCCGGGTTCGCTGGTGTATTCGATCAATCCCTGGTGTAAATTTATGGCGGACTGGGCGATCGGTAGCCCGAGGCCACTGCCTTCGGCCCGTCCGCTGATCATCGGATAAAAAATCCGATCGCTGATTTCTTCCTCGATACCCGGTCCGTTGTCGATAATATCGAGTCGGCACACCACCCGATGGCGCGCCTTGCCGATGGTAAAGTGGTTGAGCACGCGGGTGCGTAGTGTGATCGAACCGCCGTTGCCCAATTGACCGGCGCCTTCCAGAGCTTGCATGGCGTTGCGTACCACATTTAGTACGGCCTGAATCAACTGTTCCTGGTCGCCCTGAATTTCCGGAATACTGGGATCGTAGTCGCGCACAATAATGACCGCGCCCCGGGTTTCCGCCTCCACCAATGCGGCAACTCGCTCGGTGACCTCGTGAATATTGGTCGCCGAAAATTTGGGTGGACGTGAGGGGCCGAGCAGGCGGTCGACCAGGTTGCTCAGCCGTTCCACCTCGGTGCTGATAATGTCGGTGTATTCTTTGAGCTCACCGCGCTCCAGTTCACGGGCCAGCAGTTGCGAGGCCCCCCGTATACCCCCCAGGGGATTTTTTATTTCGTGGGCAAGCCCGCGGGTCAAATTGCGCGAGGTATGGCTGGCGGAGATCAGCGCCTCCTCCCGGTCGATCCGCAGGATGCGATCCATCGCCTGGATTTCGAGTAGCAACATGTTGTTGCCGCGATAGACCAGCGGGGTAACCGCGTAGTCGACAGTTATTTCCCGCAACTCGGGAAGCACCAGCGTGGCCTTGCGCTCGGTGTAGGGGTGCTGGCTGACCAGCGCCGCGCGCAACGCATTGATACGGGCTGGCGAATCACCGAACAGGTGGCTGGCAGACGCGCCCTGGAAGCGTTGCTTGCTGATCGCCAGCAGTGTTTCCGCCGCGGGGTTTAAATACGCGATCGCCAGAGTATCGGTGAGCAACAACACTGCGGTGCTGAGGCTGTCGAGCAACGATTGCCTGGGATCTTTGGGACTCATGGCTCTGCCGGCTGCCGGTGGGCAGCGCTCCTTCTTTCCACAGGGAGTCAAGCAATTAGTGGGCCAACCGGTTTTTGGTGAAAACGGGCCCGGATTGGAGTGGAACGGGTGGGGAGTATAACGAAGTCACCGCAACATTGCACTATTATGGTGCATTGTTGCGGCAGGCGCCCTGTCAGTTGCCTCCCGATGACGCGCCCTGGGTGGCGCCGACCGCGGCGCGGTGTACAAAAATCACAATGGGGTCGATGGTCACAAGGACATCGCCATCGGCGTTAAGCACTTTTGCATGGATGCTGTGGGAGCCCCGGGCCAAGTCACCGATTGAGAACGCCGTGCCCGCCACGGGCGGGCCGTACGGCTGACCGTCGAAATACAGTTGCAACAGGTGCCCGGTTTGCAGCGTCGGTTCCAGCGCTACCTGTACCACCACATCGAGCTGCCCGGGGGGAATGGTGGCATCGTTCTCGGGTTGCAGAATGTAGGCGGTCGTATAGCTTTGGCTGGATTCGCCTTCCGTCGGCGCTGCCTTTGACGGCACGCTGAGTCCGGGCTGCGTATTGATGGGCGGCAGTTCAACACTCTGGGCCCGGGAACCCTCCGCTGGTGAGTCGGTATAGGTCACTTCGCCCTGATCATCTTCAACTCTGTATACCTGTGCCAGAGCTGCGTCGGGTAGCGTCCATGCCACGAGGGTAAATAATACGAAAATCGTCTTGTAGGACGCCATATGCAAGTCCTCCTTGAAGCTGGTCGGGCGGCGCAACGGAGCGCGATAGTCGGCCCGGTGGTGCCAGCCGTGCTGTGCGACACAAAGGGTAACGCGGCTTTGACCAAAGAAAAAGCCCGCCATTCCATGAATGACGGGCTTTTTTTCCACAGCTGAGGCGGTTAGACGCTGTAGTACATCTCAAACTCCACCGGGTGGGTGGTCATAGCGAGTCGCTCGATATCGGCTTTTTTGAGCGCGATATAGGCGTCGATCATATCGTCGTTCATAACACCGCCCGCTTTCAGGTAATCGCGATCCTCATCCAGCGCGGCGAGAGCCATCTCCAAAGAGGAGCAAACCGTGGGGATACCCGCTGCCTCTTCCGGTTCCAGGTCGTACAGATCCTTATCGGCCGCATCGCCGGGATGAATTTTGTTCTGAATGCCGTCGAGGCCCGCCATCAACATCGCGGTAAAGGCCAGATACGGGTTAGCGGAGGGATCCGGGAAGCGCACTTCAATGCGTCGCGCTTTGGGGTTGGCCACGTAGGGAATGCGAATCGACGCAGACCGATTGCGCGCCGAGTAGGCGAGCATGACAGGTGCTTCAAATCCGGGTACCAGACGCTTGTAGGAGTTGGTGGAAGCGTTGGTGAAGGCATTAATCGAGCGCGCATGCTTGATAATGCCGCCGATGTAATACAGCGCTGTTTCGGACATGCCGGAATAGACATCGCCAGTGAAAATATTTTTCCCGCCTTTCGACAGAGACTGGTGAACGTGCATCCCAGAGCCGTTGTCGCCCACCAGGGGCTTGGGCATAAAGGTAGCGGTTTTACCGTAGGCGTGGGCGATATTGTGCACACAGTATTTCAGAATCTGAACTTCGTCCGCCTTCTTGGTCAGGGTGTTGGCCCCCACGCCAATTTCGCACTGCCCCGCCGTGCCCACTTCGTGGTGATGAACTTCGATATCCAGCCCCATCTGCTCCATGGCCGCACACATGGCGGCGCGCAAATCGTGCAGTGAATCCACCGGCGGCACCGGGAAATAGCCACCCTTGACGATCGGGCGGTGTCCCATGTTGCCATCTTCAAAATGATGTTCCGATGACCAGGCCGCTTCCTCGGAGCTGATTTTGTAAAACGCACCGCTGATGTTCGCACCCCATTTGACGTCGTCGAACACGAAAAACTCCGGTTCGGGACCAAATAGCGCTGAATCGGCGATGCCCGTGGAGACCATGTAGTCCTGCGCTCTTTGTCCAATGGAGCGTGGATCGCGGGTGTAGCCCAGCATGGTGGTGGGTTCAACGATGTTACAGCGCAAGATGACCGTGGGTTCATCGGTGAACGGATCGAGGACGGCGGTGGAATCGTCCGGCATCAGCACCATGTCGGAGTCATTGATTCCTTTCCAGCCGGCGATGGATGAACCGTCGAACATCTTGCCGATTTCAAAAAAGTCTTCCGCCATTACCTCCTTGCTGGGAATGGAGACGTGCTGCTCTTTACCCTTCGTGTCTGTGAAGCGCAGGTCGACCCAGCGCACTTCGTTTTCTTTTATCAGCTTTATGCTTTGTTCGGACATTGTTTCCTCCAACTCGGAATGTTCTAGTGTGTCTGGGTGGGTCTCTTTCGCTATGGTCGAAATATCGGTTTACGCCGGGTTAGCGGGGAAAATAATAGCAAGACCTGTGCCATATGGCATTTTCCGGCAATATCGCCCCTTCAGGTGTACCTTGCTTATTACGATCCCTTACGGTCGTGCGCCAAAATAAAGCAACAGCATTTTTTGTGCCCTATATTGGTGCAATGAGCGACGGGTAAAAAATCGACCGGTTATTGTGCCTTATTTTTTTTGTGAAGGGGAAGCGAAGTTTATGGGATCCCGTACGTTGGTGTTCGGGGGGCGTATAATCATCGTTCCCCAGGCACTCGAACGGCACCCACGCGATATGCACTTTATTATCAAATTGTTCCCCGAAATTATCGTCAAGAGCGCTCCGGTACGGCGACGGTTTATCAAGCAGTTACAACGCAATCTAAAGCGTTTGACCGAGCGTCAGGGTTATCGGGTGGCGTTGCAGCGGGATTGGGAAAAAATACAGATCATCGCCGATGGGGACGACGCGCAGCGCGAGGCGCAGATTGCCGCGCTGCTTGCGCGCACGCCGGGGGTGGGCAGTTTTGCCCGCGGTAGCAGTTACCCGCTGGGGGATGTTGCCGATATCGCGGAGAAGACCCGTCGGATTTATGGACCGCTGCTGACGAACAAGACATTTTGTGTGCGGGTAAAACGCTCCGGCCAGCACGGCTTCTCCTCCATGGATATCGAAAGATCGGTGGGCGCACATTTGTTACAACACTGTGAGGCGGCGGGGGTTGACCTGACCCGGCCGGATATTACCGTGCGCCTCGATATTCGCGACGATCGCCTGTTTGTGGTGGAGCAGGCATACCCCGGGCTTGGGGGGTATCCGCTGGGCACACAGGATCCGGTCCTGTCGCTGATTTCAGGGGGGTTCGATTCCTCCGTGGCCAGCTTTCTGACCATGAAGCGCGGCCTGATTACGCATTTCTGTTTCTTTAACCTCGGCGGTCGGGCCCACGAGCTGGGGGTTAAAGAGGTGGCCCACTACCTGTGGAACCGCTATGGGGCATCCCATCCAGTTAAATTTGTCACGGTACCCTTCGAGGCAGTGGTCGCGGAAATTCTCACCCAGGTACAGAATTCCCAAATGGGGGTGATTCTCAAGCGCATGATGCTGCGCGCCGCCAGTCGCGTCGCCGCACAGTTACAAGTTGAAGCATTGGTCACCGGCGAAAGCATCGGTCAGGTTTCCAGTCAGACGTTACCCAATCTGGCGCTCATCGATTCGGTGTGTGACCGGCTGACATTGCGCCCCCTGATTGCCATGGACAAAAACGACATTATCGATATTGCCCGCCAGATCGGCACGGAAGTCTTTGCCGCCAATATGCCCGAATACTGCGGTGTCATTTCTGTAAAACCAACGACCCGTGCCCACCCCCATGTGATCGCCCGCGAGGAGGAGCGGTTTGACTTTGGCATTCTGGAGGAGGCCATCGCCGCGGCCCGGATACAGAGTATCGGCAATGTGCTTGAGGAGATCCCCCGGTTGCACCCGGTGGAGGTATTTACCGCGCCGCAACCGAATACTGTCATCGTCGATATTCGCCACCCCGATGAAACCGCGCAACAACGCCTGGATGCGGGCAGTGTACCGGTGGAGGAAATCCCGTTCTTTGTGTTGCAAAAGCGCGCCGCCGAGTTCGATAAGCAACAACGCTACCTGCTCTACTGCCAACAGGGCGTTATGAGTCATTTACACGCCGAACTGTTACTCGAGTCCGGGTTTGCCAGCGTCGGCGTTTATCGACCGCGGTAGCCAAGTGGCCAGCCAAGAGCCGGTTATTACTTTTTATAACCGGTTTATAACCGACCGTTCAAAAAAAGCACACCCAGTGCTAGACTCCCCCGTGTGTACTTTCATCAGGCGTAGCAATGGCCCGGTATGAGCAGTTCCCAACCTAATCTTTCGCCTGCGTACGATAAGGAAGTCTTCGCCCTCACTATTTACCGGCTACGCTACGGCATGTTGCTGTCCGGGGCGGCAGCGGTGGCTATCACCGTGGCGTTCTGGGGCCTGGTGGCGCCGTGGCGCCTGCTATTGTGGGTGGTGGTTGCCGGCATCGTCACACTGGCGCACGCGCTGCTGCTCTACCGGGATATCGCCTGGCTCGACCAGTTCGGCGCGTCCCTGTGGGGCTCTGATCATCGCGTGTGGTTGATGCGGGTTTCCGCCGGCGCGGCGGGGTTGGCGTGGATGCTCGCCATCCTGTTACTGTTTGTTGCGCACGATCTGTACCAGGGGGTCCTGCTGGGGGTGGTGGTGGGCACGACCGCCGGCGGTATGATTATTTATATTTACTACCCCTCGGCGGCAAATATATTTTTGGCCCTCACCCTGGGTGTTTTCGTAGTTTACGCATCATTTTCAGGCTGGGCATATGGCCCTCTGTTGGCAGCCCTCGGTGCAATCCTGTGCGTCCTTCTGGGCATGGGCAATCGGGATTTGAATGCCCTGTTGCGGGACAACTACCGGAGCCGCCAGGAGTTGGAGCGCACCGCGCGGCGCGCTGAGGATGCGAATTATCTCTATCAGCAGCACTGGGAAAATACGCCCCTGGCGGTGGTGCAGTGGAACGCCGATTATGAAGTGCTCTCCTGGAGCCCGGGGGCGGAAAAGATGTTTGGCTATAGCGCCGCGGAGATGATTGGCAATAGCGCCGATGTGCTGCTTGCCTCGGACGCGGAGCGCGATGTGCAGGCGCTGTGGGGATTAATCGAAAGCCACGCGGGGGGCTATAAGCAGATCAACGGCAACCTGCGCAAGGATGGTGTCGAGATTGTCTGTGAGTGGTTCAACACGCCGATCTACCGGGGCGGAGTGCTGCAAAGTGTTGTTTCCGTTGCGGAAGATATTACCCAGCGGGTCGAGGCGGAGCAGACTATCGAGGAGTACGCCGGGGTGGACGCCCTG
Source organism: Porticoccaceae bacterium (assembly GCA_041633885.1). Lineage (GTDB taxonomy): Bacteria > Pseudomonadota > Gammaproteobacteria > Pseudomonadales > Porticoccaceae > JBFJKD01. The sequence continues at coordinate 2,403 of JBFJMM010000015.1, read as the reverse complement.
ACCGGGCTGGCGAACCGACGCCGCATGCTGGAAGAGGTCGACCGTGCGCTGATCCGTAGTCGCAGAACCGGCCAGTACGGGGCGGTGGTGTTTATCGACCTGGATCACTTCAAGGATATCAACGATACCCAGGGCCACCATGTTGGCGATCAGGTGCTGCATGAATTCGCCCGGCAGATGCGCTCCGCGGTGCGCGATAACGATATGGTGGCGCGCTTTGGGGGCGACGAGTTTGTGGTGTTGTGCGAGGATCTGGGTGCCCTGGAGGACGGCGCTCGCTATGCGTCGAGCACAATTACCGAGAAAATTCTCGATGTGGGGCACCATCTTGAAAAAATAGAAGGAATGAATTTCGAAGTGGACGCCAGCGCCGGTATTTACCTGTTTCAGGGGAACCGGGAAGAGGCGGGCGATCTGTTGAAGAAAGCCGATCTGGCCCTGTATGAAGCCAAAAATGCGGGGCGGCGGGGCTACCAGATTTATGCGGAGGCCATGGGTGTCGAGGTGCAGGCCCGCGTGGAGATGATTCAGGCGCTGCGCTCGGCGCTCGATAATGAGGAATTTGTAGTACTCTACCAACCGATCGTGGATCGACACAAACAGCTGGTTGGCATCGAGGCGCTCTTGCGTTGGCAGCGCCCCGGCGTGGGGCTTGTGGCAGCGCGGGAGTTTATCGGTGCGTTGACTTCGATGCCGCTAATGCATGGGGTCGGGCTGATGATCCTGGAGCGAGTTTGCAGACAGATAGCCGCCTGGAGTGCCGCTGGCGCGTGGCAGGACTCAATGGCGATGTACGTGAACATCAGTCACCGGGCACTCGCCGAACCAGGGTTTGCGGCCGCGGTAAAACGTATTCTGGGCCGCCACCGCGTACCGGCCAGGGCGCTGGTGTTCGAGATTGCGGAACATAGCCTGGTGCGTAATTTCGAGGCCGCGGAGGTGGAGGTCAATCATCTGATGGCGTTGGGTATCGGGTTTTCCCTGGATGATTTTGGCACGGGTTATTCGAGCTTGTCCGCCATGCAATCGCTACCCATTCGTTCCGTCAAACTGGGTGTGGACCTGATTGCGGGTCTCGGTAAGGGAGAGCGTGTCGGCAATGTGGTGCGCGCCATTATCTCCCTGTGCCACGAGCTGTCCCTGCAGGTGGTGGCCGCTGGGGTGGAAACGGAAGAGCAGCTGGAGTTGCTCAGCGCGCTTGACTGCGATTACTTTGAAGGCTTTCTGTTTGGCGACGCGAGCGACGCAGCAAAACTCGAGCAACGTCTGGTCGCCGAAACAACGCGATAAATTGTTACGAGGGGCCGTCAATGACCCCGTCCGCGGGGATTAATTGGTTGATTCCCGTACAAATAATATTGTGACTTCAGGAATCGAACTCTCTATAATCCGCACCTCATTTTTCCCCGTGGTCTGCTCCATGTCATTACAGAATCTGCGCAATATCGCGATCATCGCCCACGTCGACCACGGCAAGACCACCCTGGTGGACCGGTTGCTGCAGCAGTCGGGAACCCTGGACCGCAAAAGTCAGGGCGCCGAGCGCATCATGGATTCCAATGATCAGGAGCGGGAGCGGGGTATTACCATCCTCGCCAAAAATACCGCCATCGACTGGAACGGCTACCATATTAATATCGTCGACACCCCCGGACACGCCGATTTCGGCGGTGAGGTCGAGCGGGTATTGTCCATGGTGGACTCGGTATTGCTGCTGGTGGACGCGGTGGACGGTCCCATGCCCCAGACCCGATTCGTCACCACCAAAGCCTTTGAGCGCGGTTTGAAACCAATTGTGGTGATCAACAAGGTGGATCGCCCCGGCGCGCGTCCCAGCTGGGTGCTGGATCAGGTATTTGATCTGTTCGACCGTCTCGGCGCCACCGATGAGCAGCTGGATTTCCCGATCATTTACGCCTCCGCGCTGAACGGCGTGGCGGGCCTCGATGCGGATCATCTGGCGGCGGACATGACGCCCCTGTTCGAATTGATTGTCGACCGGGTGCCGGCACCGGCCGTCGACCCGGCCGGGACATTACAGATGCAGATATCCGCGCTGGATTACGACAGTTACGTTGGCGTGATCGGTATCGGGCGCATCGCGCGCGGCAGTCTCAAGGCCGGGCAGACGGTTGTCGTGGTGGATGCCAACAGCGCGCAGCGCAAGGGCCGCGTGTTGAGTGTTAAAACCCATCTGGGTCTGGAGCGTATCGAAGCCAAGGAAGCACACGCTGGAGATATTGTCTGTATCAGTGGTATTGAAGGACTGGGTATTTCGGACACCCTGTGCGATCCCGATTACGTGGAACCACTAATCCCCCTGTCCGTGGATGAGCCCACCGTGAGCATGACGTTCATGGTTAACGATTCTCCGTTTGCAGGCCGCGATGGTAAATTCGTGAC
>JBFJMM010000014.1:0-19359 GCA_041633885.1 Porticoccaceae bacterium | reverse complement strand
TCCTGGTGAATAAAAAAGTCGATCGCTGTATTTTGCCGGATGGTGAGCAATTCAAAACGTTAGACACCCTGAACGGTATTTTTGACCAACTGCTAGCCCATGGCCATCAGCGCTCAACGACGCTGATTGCGTTGGGCGGCGGTGTAGTTGGCGATATGACTGGCTTCGCTGCGGCCTGCTATCAGCGGGGCGTGGATTTCATCCAGGTACCGACCACACTACTCGCGCAGGTGGATTCCTCGGTGGGTGGTAAAACAGCGGTGAATCATCGTCTCGGCAAAAATATGATCGGTGCATTTCATCAGCCGCAGGCGGTCATTGCAGACACAGATACGCTGACCACCTTGCCAGACAGGGAGTTCCGTTCGGGGTTGGCGGAAGTCATCAAATATGGATTGATGGCGGACGCAACGTTTTTTAGCTGGTTGCAGGACAATATGAACGGCCTGCTGGACAGGCATACCGAGCTCCTCGTCGAAGCCATTATCCGTTCCTGTCGAGCGAAAGCTGACATCGTCAGTGCCGACGAGAGGGAGGGGGGACGGCGAGCATTACTCAATTTAGGACACACCTTTGGGCACGCCATCGAGACCGCGCAGAATTATCGCGCCTGGCTACACGGCGAAGCGGTGGCAGCGGGGATGGTTATGGCGGCACAATTTTCCCAGGCTCTGGGGTGGCTAAAGCCGACCGATTTGGTAGCGATCACGACGCTTGTCGAGCGCGCTGGATTGCCGACCAGGCCGCCTCCAGGCGTTTCAGTGGAGCAATTTCTGTCATTGATGGCGGTGGACAAGAAAGCGAAGAATGGTGTGTTGCGCCTGGTGTTGTTGCGAGGCATTGGCGACGGGCGACTGACCGCTGATTACGATCCCGATTTGTTGCGGGCCACGTTGGCGCAGTTGGTTAGTTAGTAGGGCGTTGCCAAATGTCGAATGCGTAACCCAGCAAGAAAGTTCTACCTGTAGCGATTCGCGTAATCGGCTCTTTCCCTGACCAGGTTTGTGATTGATTTGTCCCGCTGTCATCCGGCGTGTAAAATGTCCCTCCTTTTGCCTCATCGCATTGCGCCCAGGATGCGTATTGGTCATTTAACTTCCTGTATTAACTAGAGTTTTTTATGTCGAAAGGTTTGTATCGGCTCGATGAGTTTCGGGACAACTGTGGCTTTGGGCTGATTGCTCATATAAAGGGCGAGACCAGCCACGAACTCCTGCAGACCGGTATCGAGGCACTAACCTGCATGACCCACCGCGGCGGTATCGCGGCGGACGGCAAAACCGGGGACGGGTGCGGGTTGTTATTGCAGAAACCGGACGGGTTCCTGCGCGCAGTGGCGCGCGAGACCTGTGGCCGCGACCTGCCCCCGTTGTATGCCGTCGGCTCACTGATGTTTAATCAGGATGCCGATTTGCGGGAAACATCCAGGGCCATCCTTGCAGAGGAGTTAGGTGCGCAGGGGTTACACGTATTCGGCTGGCGGGTGGTGCCAACCTCCAACCACTGTCTCGGTGAGATTGCGCTGCGTACATTGCCCGTTTTTGAACACCTGTTTGTCACGCCTCCCGAGGGTATGGAGGCGCAGGTGTTTGATGCGCGATTGTTTATCGCGCGGCGCCGCGCGGAGAATCGCCTGGCGCAGGATCCGGCATTTTACGTCGCCAGTCTGTCGGCCACGGTACTCAGCTACAAAGGACTGATGATGCCGGTAGACCTGCCGCATTTCTATCAGGACCTATCCGACGAGCGGATGGCCACTGCGATTTGTGTTTTCCACCAGCGTTTTTCCACCAATACCATGCCGCAATGGCCGCTGGCGCAGCCCTTTCGCATGCTGGCCCACAATGGCGAAATTAATACCATACTGGGTAACCGCAACTGGTCGGTTGCCCGTACACCCAAATTAAAATCGCCATTGTTGCCCGATATCCACCAGGCGGCGCCGCTGGTTAACCGCACCGGGTCCGACTCGTCGAGTCTCGACAATATGCTCGAAGTGCTGGTGACCGGTGGCATGCCGCTGCACCGCGCGGTGCGCATGCTGATTCCGCCCGCCTGGAATAATGTCGAAGACCGTGATCCCGACGAGCGCGCCTTTTTTGAATATAACGCCATGCACATGGAACCCTGGGATGGCCCCGCCGGGCTGGTTATGACCGATGGGCGCTACGCGGTCTGTGCACTGGATCGCAACGGGTTGCGTCCATCCCGTTGGGTATTGACCGACGACGATATCATTACATTTTCCTCGGAAGTGGGGGTCTACGGCTACGCGCCAGAAAATGTGGTAGCCAAGGGGCGTCTCGGTCCCGGGGATATATTATCGGTGGATGTGGTGACCGGCATCATTGAATCCAGAGAGGATATCGATCGGCGTATGTCCGGTGCCCAGCCCTACAAAAAATGGTTGCGTGATGGGGCATTCAAGATCGAGTCCACCATGGAACGGGACAGCATAGAAATAGAGGGCACGCTGACCCGCGAGCAAATCAAAACCTACATGAAAATGTATCAGGTCTCCTTTGAGGAACGGGACCAGGTTATCCGGCCGCTGGCGGAGTCCGGACAGGAGGCGGTTGGCTCCATGGGCGACGATACGCCGATGGCGGTGCTGTCGCGCACCCACCGTAATTTATTTGATTACTTTCGGCAACAGTTCGCCCAGGTCACCAATCCACCCATCGATCCGTTGCGCGAAGGGATAACCATGTCCCTGAGTACGCAACTGGGGCGCGAACGGAATATTTTTGAGGAAACCCCTGAACACGGCTGTCGCATTAATCTCAACAGTCCGGTGTTGTCGCCGCGCAAGTATTTTGCCCTGAAAAATAACGGGCACCCGGACTATCGCAGCGAAAAATTTACGCTGTTATACGATCCTGAAGAAATAGATTTACGCACTGCGATTGTTAATTTGTGCGATAAAGTTGAGGCCGCGGTGCGCCAGGGCGCGACCATTTGCATTCTGTCGGATCACGATATCGAACCCAATTTAATTCCCATTCACATTCTGTTTGCGGTCGGCGCCGTGCACAGCCATTTACTCGCCAAAGGCCTGCGCTGCGACGCCAACCTTATCGCCAGTACTGGTTATGCTCGCGACCCGCACCAGATCGCCACATTATTCGGGTGCGGTGCTTCGGCGGTTTATCCTTATTTGAGCTTTCAGGTGCTGTGCGATCTGATTGCCAGCGGCGAGTTGCGCAGCGATGTCGACACCGCATTTAAAAACTATCGCCGGGGCTTGAATAAAGGGCTGCTAAAAGTCCTGTCGAAAATGGGCATTTCCACCATCGCATCTTATCGCGGCGCCATGTTGTACGAGGCGATTGGTTTGGGCGATGAGATTATCGATCTGTGTTTCCCCGGACTGGTTAGCCGTATTCAGGGCGCGGACTTCAGCGATTTTGAAGCCGAGCAAAAAGTGCTGGCGCAGGTGGCCTGGCGCGCCCGCAAGCCGATTAGCCCCGGCGGATTACTTAAGTACATGTACGGTCAGGAGTACCACACATTCAATCCCGATGTGGTGCAGGCCCTGCAGCGGGTCGTGCAAAGCGGTGATTACGCGGATTGGCGGGCTTACGCGGACCTGATCAACCAGCGCCCGGTGGCCACGTTGCGGGATTTGATGAAGGTGCGCAGCAGTGCTCAGCCCATTCCACTCGACCAGGTCGAGGCGGTAGAGCATATTTTTCCGCGGTTTGATTCGGCCGGCATGTCCCTGGGCGCTTTGTCTCCGGAAGCCCACGAATCTCTGGCGCAGGCCATGAACAGTCTGGGTGGGCGCTCCAATTCTGGTGAGGGCGGCGAAGACCCGCAGCGCTACGGCACTATTAAATGCTCAAAAATCAAACAGGTTGCCTCCGGTCGTTTTGGCGTCACGCCCCACTACCTGGTAAACGCCGAGGTGATTCAGATCAAAATTGCCCAGGGTGCAAAACCGGGGGAAGGCGGGCAGTTACCGGGCGGCAAGGTTAATGAATTAATCGCGTCCCTGCGCTATTCCGTGCCGGGGGTTACGTTGATTTCACCGCCGCCGCACCACGATATTTATTCCATCGAGGACCTCGCCCAGTTGATCTTTGATCTTAAACAGGTCAACCCGTTGGCGCTGGTTTCGGTCAAACTGGTATCCCGCCCCGGCGTAGGCACCATCGCCACCGGTGTCGCCAAGGCCTACGCGGATTTGATCACTATTTCCGGATACGACGGGGGCACTGCCGCCAGCCCACTTACATCTATCCGCTACGCAGGTTCGCCCTGGGAACTGGGCCTGTCGGAAACTCACCAGATGTTGCGGGCCAACGATTTGCGCCACAAGGTTCGTCTGCAAACCGACGGCGGGTTAAAAACCGGACTCGATGTCATCAAGGCGGCAATTTTGGGGGCGGAAAGTTTCGGTTTTGGTACCGCACCCATGGTGGCGCTGGGCTGTAAATATCTGCGCATCTGTCATTTGAATAACTGTGCAACCGGGGTCGCTACCCAGGATCAAACCCTGCGCGATGGCTACTACAAGGGCACGGTAGAGCTGGCGATGAATTTTTTCCGGTTCATAGCCGAGGAAGTACGCGAGTGGTTGGCGCAACTGGGGGTGCCAAGTCTCGAGCAGCTGATTGGGCGCGTCGACTTGCTGGAACTGCTGCCGGGTGATACGCGCAAGCAACAGGGTCTGGACTTGAGTCCCATCTTGCACACCGACGCGCTGCTTGCCAGCAAACCCCAGTTCTGTGGTGTGAGCGCGAATCAGCCATTTGACAAAGCTGAACTGGCCGAGGGTATGGTGCGCGATATCCTGCCAGCCATCGAAGCTAAATCGGGGGGGGAGTTTGCGTACACTGTGTCGAATTGCGATCGTACGATTGGTGCGCGGCTGAGCGGCGAAATAGCGCGCCGCTACGGCAATCAGGGTATGGCGAGCACCCCAGTAAAATTGCGCCTGACCGGTGTGGCGGGGCAATCCCTCGGCGCGTGGAACGCGGGTGGCCTGGATATCCACCTCGAAGGGGACGCCAACGATTACGTGGGCAAGGGTATGGCGGGGGGCAGGATTGTGCTGTATCCGCCCCGGGTCAGCCGGTTTGCAAGCCGCGACACCCCGATTCTGGGCAACACCTGTCTGTACGGTGCGACCGGTGGGAAGCTGTTCGCGGCGGGCCGCGCGGGGGAGCGGTTTGGCGTGCGTAATTCTGGCGCGCAGGCGGTGATCGAAGGTGCTGGGGACCATTGCTGCGAGTATATGACCGGCGGTGTGGTGGTGGTGTTGGGAGCGACCGGTTACAACTTTGGCGCCGGTATGACCGGTGGTTTTGCCTATGTGCTCGATCTTGAGAAAAGTTTTTACGATCACATTAATATGGAACTGGTGGAGCCGCAGCGTATTACCAGCGAGGCGGTAGAAAACCATCGGCACTTTTTGCGCAGCGTGATAGCAGAGTTTGTAGTTGAAACGGGCAGTGTCTGGGGCAGGGAGATTCTGGATAACTTTGACGACTTCGTTGCGCGGTTCTGGCTGGTGAAACCTAAAGCAGCATCGTTGGGTAGTCTGCTGGAAAGTACTCGCGCTGGTCCCCAGTAAATACGCGCAGATTGCGTCAATTAAGGTTGTGTAACATGGCAGAGAAATTAAACAACAAGTTCCAGTTCCTGCAGGTGCAGCGCCAGGATCCGCCTAAAAAATCCCTGGCCGAGCGCACCGAGCAGTTCGTGGAAATCTATGCACCATTTCAACCGAAGGAGGCGGCGCATCAGGCGCATCGCTGCATCGAGTGTGGCAATCCATATTGCGAGTGGAAATGCCCGGTGCACAATTACATCCCGAACTGGCTGAAGCTGGCGACGGAAGGCAACATTATGGAGGCGGTGGAGTTATGCCATCAGACCAATACGTTGCCGGAAGTCTGTGGTCAGATCTGTCCGCAGGATCGCCTGTGCGAGGGCGCTTGTACGCTCAATGCCGACTTTGGCGCGGTAACGATCGGCAGTGTAGAGAAATATATCACCGACACTGCGTTTGCACTGGGCTGGAAGCCAGATATGTCGAACGTAGTGTGGACAGATAAACGTGTCGCCATTGTTGGCGCGGGCCCCGCGGGGCTGGGTTGCGCCGATGTGCTGATACGCAATGGCGTAAGGCCGGTGGTATTTGATCGCTACCATGAAATCGGTGGTTTGCTGACGTTTGGTATCCCCGAGTTCAAACTTGAAAAATCGGTAATGGCGCGCCGCCATAAAATTTTTACCGAAATGGGCATCGAGTTTCGTCTCAATACCGAAGTGGGTCGCGACATTAGTTTTGCCGCCCTTCTCGAAGAATTTGACGCGGTATTTCTGGGCATGGGCACTTACACGTCCATGAAGGGTGGTTTTCCCGGTGAGGACTTGCCAGGGGTACACGAGGCGTTGCCCTACCTGGTCGCAAATGTGAACCACAACCAGGGCTGGGCGCAGAACCCGAATGATTTTATCAGTGTGCGCGGCAAGCGGGTGATTGTCCTGGGTGGTGGCGATACCGCCATGGACTGTAATCGCACCGCCATTCGCCAGGGGGCGAGCAGTGTCACCTGTGTGTATCGCCGCGATGAGGAAAATATGCCAGGCTCCCGGCGGGAAGTGGAAAACTCCCGTGAAGAGGGGGTCAAGTTTCTGTTCAATCGGCAGCCCGTGGAAATTATGGGTACTGGAGCTGTGAGCGGCATCAAGGTGGTAGAGACCCGCCTGGGAGAGCCGGACGATAAAGGCAGGCGCCGCCCCGAGCCGCTTGTAGGCAGTGAAACCGTTATCCCGGCCGACGTGGTTCTGATCGCATTTGGATTCCAGCCCAGCCCCGCGCCGTGGTTTGGCGAGTTCGGAATCGACTGCAACGGATGGGGCGGCGTGGCGGCGGCGGAACAACAGGAATATCCCTTCCAGACCAGTAATCCCCGGGTGTTCGCCGGTGGCGACATGGTGCGCGGTTCCGATCTGGTGGTAACGGCAATCTGGGAAGGGCGCGAAGCAGCCAAGGGCATACTCGACTATCTCGATGTTTGATGTCGGTCTGGGCGGCAAACTCCCCCGCATCCGCGCCTGCGACCCACGGGGTGTGCTGGGTTTGCGCGACTCCGCAGCGGGAACCCTGGTTGGCAACCCCTCCATGCGAGAAAGAATCCACCTATGATTGAGTTGAAAAACGATCGTCTGTTACGCGCCCTGTTGCGCCAACCGGTTGATGTGACGCCGGTGTGGATGATGCGCCAGGCCGGTCGCTATTTGCCGGAATATCGCGCCGCGCGGGAGCGGGCTGGCGATTTTATGTCCCTGTGCCGAAACCCGGAGCGGGCCTGCGAAGTCACGTTACAACCACTGGCGCGCTACCCACTCGATGCAGCTATTCTGTTTTCCGATATTCTGACGATCCCGGACGCCCTGGGGCTTGGCCTGTATTTCGAGGACGGCGAGGGACCGCGTTTTCGTAAACCGTTAGTTACCAGCAAAGATATTGAAGATTTGCCGGTGCTGGACACACGGGCGGATCTGCCCTATGTGCTGGATGCGGTGCGTTTGATTCGTCGCGAACTGAACGGACGGGTGCCGTTAATAGGCTTTTCCGGCAGTCCCTGGACGCTGGCGACCTATATGATTGAGGGGGGCAGTAGCCGGGATTTTGCCAGGACCAAAGCGCTTCTCTACAGACAGCCTGAGCTGCTTCACCTGCTGCTCGCCAGATTGGCAGACGCGGTGGTTGACTACCTCAACGCACAGATAGCGGCCGGTGCTCAGGCGGTACAGGTGTTTGACACCTGGGGCGGCGCGCTCAGCCAGCGTGCGTATCAGGAATTTTCGCTGCAGTATATGACGCGCATCGTTCGGGGTCTCACCCGGGAGTCCCAGGGTCGACCGGTGCCAGTGATACTTTTTACCAAAGGGGCCGGCCCCTGGCTCGAACTTATCGCCGCGAGCGGATGTCACGGGGTGGGCGTCGACTGGACCGTGGATATTGGCCAGGCGCGGCGCCGGGTTGGTAGCCAGGTAGCCTTGCAGGGCAATATGGATCCGGCGATATTGCGGGCACCAGACGCGGTTATTGAGGCAGAAATAGAGGCGATTCTGACCAGTTTTGGTTCCGCAAATGGCCACGTGTTCAACCTCGGGCACGGTATTACCCCGGATATCGACCCGCGCAAAGCCGGCCTGTTTGTTGACGCAGTTCACAGATTGTCTGAGAGATTTCACTAATTGATACAGTAAGTTATAACGTTTGTCGCCAGATTGAACCGGTCGCGCATCGCGCCTTGCAAACCCCTGCCGAAGGCTTATTCTTAGCTCACGAATGACGCAAACGGTACCCACGGATTCGATCGGGTGCGGAGCAAAAGGAAGATCGGTATGGCGATTAAACAAGTACAAATCAGCGTTGAAGACTTGACCAGCGGCATGTTTGTTTCCAAGCTGGATCGTCCTTGGGCGCAGACGCCGTTTCCCCTGCAGGGTTTTCATGTCCGCACGCCGCAGGATATTGCATCGCTTAAGGCCTACTGCACCAACGTTTACATCGACATTACCAAGGGCAAGGCGCCACTGCAGTTGGGGCCGCTGGATGCCAGGTCGAAAAGAGCGAGCCCCCAATATAAATTCCTGTCCAAAAGCAATATTTCAAAACGCGACGACGGCGGGCTCGCCCCCAGCGCGATTGTGGTGCGCAAGGGTATCTACGAAACAACGGCCTCCCTGAAGGCGGAGGTGCCCCGTGCCAAAGCCATCGTGGGTCATCTCAAGGGTAATCTGACCCTGGTTTCCAAGCAGATCGCCAAAGGTAAATCAGCGGATTACGGCAAACTTAAGGCCGATGTGGATAGTATGGTGGATAGCGTGATCCGCTGTCCGGATGCGTTTACCTGGTTGATTCGGCTGCGCCAGAAAGATCAGCATACCCACGATCACAGTCTGCGTTCGGCGTTGTGGGCAGTGCAATTCGCGCGCTTTATCGGTATGGCCAAGGAAGAAATCAGTATTTTGTGCATGGGCACGCTGCTCAAGGACATCGGCAAGCTGAAGGTCTCCAACGCGGTGCTGCGCTGCGTTAACCGGTCTCAGGAAGAAGAGCTGGAATACCGTAGCTTCGTAGAACAGGGTGTCGAAATGTTACGCCAGAGCCGTCAGGTGGAGCCCCGAGTGATATCGGTGGTGCGCTACCACTGCGAGCGCCACAACGGCAGCGGGTATCCGGAGGGGGTGGCCGGCAACAAAATTCCGCTGCTGGCCCGCATTGCCGGGATTGCGACCACCTACGACGCCATTTCGAACCCCCGCGAGGCCGTCGAACCGGTGGCACCATCGCGGGCAGTTAGTTTGCTGTACAACATGAGAAGTAATCAGTTTCAGGAAGATCTGGTGGTTAAATTTATTCAGTCCATCGGCCTGTATCCGACTGGCACGCTGGTGGAGCTGACGACGGGAGATATCGGCGTGGTGATCGAGCAGCACCCCCAGTCCCGTTTGATGCCGCAAATTGCGGTGCTCGATCAGGAGGAAACGACGCTGGGAGGTAACTGCCTGTTGGTGGACCTTAAGGATGAACAGGAAACCCGCAGATTGCTGATGGAACATGGCCGGGATAGCGTGATGAGCGTTGCCAAGGTGGCGATTGCGAGAGATCTGGAGCCGACCGGTTACGATGTCGATCTCACCGCGATTTCGAGCCTCTTTATCCAGGCGGAAGAGCATAAAAAGAAAAGCTTTCTGGCGGGTCTGAAAGGTCTCGTTGCAGAGCGTTGAGCCAGGCATCCGCTGAAGTGACCCTCCCCACCGGGGCAATGCCCCGGTTTTTTACCTCATCAGTCAGGCCCGGAAACTCCCCAACTTTTCACCCATGCGCACGCTGACACCGGGTGCGAACCGCGCCTGCCACGCAACGGCAGGGGGCAACAACGCGACTACGGTCGATCCGAATTTGAAGCGACCCATTTCGGCGCCTTTTGCGAAAGTCGTAACGCTCGGGGTAAGGGCTGTAAATGTTTCAAGGGCGTGAATATGCGGTGGGTAATGGGCTTTCCATACCGTTTCAATACCGGCTACAAACATGGCGCCAACCAGTACCAGAACCATCTCGCCGATCTCGGTTGCGAAGGTACACACCAGCCGCTCGTTGCGTGCAAACAGGCCGGGGATGCCGCGGGCAGTCGTCGCGTTGACGGCAAATAATTTGCCGGGTACATAACGAGTGGCAACCAGTTGTCCCGCCAGGGGCATATGCACCCGATGGTAATCCCGCGGCGACAGATAAATGGTTGCAAAGGCGCCATCGGCGAAGCGTTGCGCCTGTTGCCCGTCCCCGCCGAGCAGTTCGCGCACGGAGTAAGTGTGATCCTTGGCCTGTATTAGGCGCCCCCGTTGCACCCTACCTATCTGGCTGACAACGCCGTCCGCGGGGCTGATTAAGCCTTGCGGCTCGTTATTCACGGGTCGTGCATCTGGTTGCAGGGCCCGTGTGAAAAATTCGTTAAACGTGGCGTAGCGCTCGGGCTCGGGGGGCTGTGCCTCGCTGAGATTGACCTGATAGTGGCGTACAAATTGCCTGATCAGAAAATTTTTGATTGCCGGCGAGCGGGCATTCGCCAATCTGGCCAGCAGCCGGGAGAGGGTGTGTTGGGGCAGGAGTCGTTGCAGTGCGGTAAACAAATCCGCCCGGTGATCGAATTTTGGCATGATTCTGTTACATCTCTATCGGTGTGTTGGGGAGGTTTCCCCATTCTGACCAGGAACCGTGATAACCACGAATGTTGGGGTAGTCGAGTAACCTTCCGACCAGGTAGGTGTACGCCGAGCGATGGTGACTGTGGCAGTGAGTAATAATGGTCTTGTCGGAAGTCAGCCCCAGTTGTTGCAGGTAGGTGCGGGCGTCTGCCCGGACGCGCATATTGCGCGTGCGATCCATTAACGTAGTCCACTCGCAGTGAATTGCCCCCGGAATATGCCCGCCCCGTTGGCTCAGCACCCGGAGGCCGTCGTACTCTGCGCGGCTGCGGGCATCCCAGACAACAAAATTTTTCTCGCTCAGATGGCCGATGATGTCTTCGGCTTCAACCAGTTGCGATCGGTCTGGCCTGACCGTCACGGAGGTGGGGAGCGGCGCCGTCGGCACAGCGCTGGTGAGAGGATGTCCCTCGTTTTGCCACGCCACGAGGCCGCCATTCAGATATGACCAGCGCGCATGGCCGATGACATCAAGAGTCCAGATGAGACGCCCCGCCCAGCCTCCACCTTCGTCATCGTAGGCGACCACGTGGGTTTGCGGGGTCAATCCAAGCCGTGAAAACAGCGTGTTGAGGCGGCCCGTGTCCGGCAATTTTCCCGGTGCGGGTGCTGCGCCGTCCATCAGTTGCGACGGCGATATGTGTATCGCCCCCGGGATGTGTGCGCGTTGATATAGCTGTTCCTTGCACAGATCGATGATCAGCAGTTGATTATCGCCGAGGTGTTTCTCGAGCTCCGTCGGCTCGAGCAGACGCGCCAGGGTGTCGGGCATTCGAGTTGTCCTCCAGGGCTGGCCATTGTAACTGATGTAGGTTCAATGGGCGCTCAATTCGGCAACCAGGGCGTGATAGCTGCCGAGCCGCTGGGCGCGTACTGTGCCCTCCTTTACCGCCGCGATCAATGCGCACTCCGGTTCACTGCGGTGCTGGCAGTCGCGAAACTTGCAGTGCCCCAGGAGCGGTCTGAATTCAACAAAACCCGCGGCGACCTGTGCCGCATCGAGATGCCAGAGGCCGAATTCGCGAATACCGGGCGAGTCGATAAGTCCACCACCACCGGGCAGACGAAACAACTGGCTGGCACTGGTGGTATGGGTACCCTTCGCAGTGTAGCGAGCAGTGCCCTGTTCGCGATGGCTGGAGCGGGACGCGACGGGTGTCGCCTTAGTCGATAACGGGCCGGTTTGGGTATCCGCATCCGGAATCAGTGCGTTTATTAACGAGGATTTGCCAACCCCTGACTGGCCCACCAGCACCCCGGTTTTGTGTTGCAGGCTGGCGGCCAGCTGTGCGATGCCCGCGCCAGTTTTAGCTGAGACAAAAAGCAACGGGTAGCCCAGCTGCCCATAGGTGTCGAGCAACCGCCTGAGATCTTCCGTTTCCCCCATATCGCATTTATTCAATACCAGCATCGACGCGATGCCCTGCGCTTCGCTGGCTACCAGATAACGGTCGATAAGATTGGCGTGTGGTTGCGGTTGGGGTGCCAGGACGATGGCAATGCGATCAATATTTGCCGCCACCGGTCGCAATTTTCCCAGGTTGTCCGGCCGATCGAGGTGGTTTTTACGGGGCTGTACTGCGGTGATGACACCCCAGGGGTCGCCATCGCGCCAGGCCACCCGATCTCCGGCAATCAGTGAATCGAGATTAGCGCGAAAATGGCAGCGCCGCACCTCCCCTGCGGCCTCAATCACAACATCGGCACTGTCGGCGTAGCGTACCGCAACGACGCCAGTTTGCTCTGCACCCAGTCCCGACTCCGGCAGCCCCGCTGCCGCTGGTGCCCCCCTGTTGTCGGCCTGCGCTCTGCTGCGGTCCTGTTGCAGGCGAATTCTGCGTTGCTGTTGCACAGTCAGTTTGCGTTTTGCCATACCCTCCCGGTCTCGTCATGCCTGTTACGGGCTGTGTTGGCGGCCAAGCATATAGCATAATGGGGCCAGGTAGTACCCGACACCACGACGGTGAGAATCTGCACTATGGAGTCACTCTTTGCCGCTTGGCAAGGTTCGCAAACCCTGTTGTTTACCGGGATCACCGTGCTCGGTGGATTGTGGCTGGCGCATATTTTGATTATGCGACGCGCGCTTGCTGAGGGGCGACCGCGCCTCGCCCGGCAGGTGGCGATGTTGGCCCTGACCGCGGCGGGGGTTGTTGCGGTGGTGTTGGCATTACCGATTTCCGAAAGCACCCGCAATTCGCTGCTGGGTCTACTGGGTTTGGTTATCACCGGCGTGATAGCACTTTCGTCCACGTCGTTTATCAGTAATGCCATGGCGGGACTGATGTTGCGGGCCGTCAGAAGTTTTAGTTTGGGAGATTTTGTGCGCGTAGGCGGGTATTTTGGTCGCGTCACGGAACGGGGCCTGTTTCATACCGAGATACAGTCGGAGGATCGGGATCTGGTTACCATTCCCAACCTGTTTTTATCGGTCAATCCGGTCACGGTTATTCGTGCGTCCGGCACCATTATCAGTTGTGACTTATCCCTCGGTTACGACGTGCCGTATTATCGCGTGGAACCCCTCCTGAAGGCGGCCGCCGAGGATGCCGGGTTACAGGAACCCTTCGCACAAATTCTGACGTTGGGGGATTACTCGATTACCTATCGCATCGCGGGATTTTGTACCGAGGTGGCACAGTTGCTCAGTCAGCGCACGCGGTTGCGCCAGGCGGTACTCGATCAGTTGAATGGCGACGGCATAGAAATAGTGTCCCCCGCATTTATGAACCAGCGTCGCGTGGCAGAAGGTATCAAGTTTACATTCGCACCGAGACCCGCCTACGATGATCAGGAAGCGCAGCAGGTGCCGGAAAAAAGAATATTTGATAAAGCCGATCTCGCCGATCAAGGCGCTGCCATCAAGGACGAGCAGGTGAGCCTGGCGCGTGAAATTGAGGAATTAACAAGCCGCGCGCGTGTCAGTAGCGGCGAGGAAAAACTGGCCCTGGACAAACAGCTTGACGCCCGGGCTGAACGCCTGGCGCACCTCGCGTCTTTGCTAGATATCGCCAGTAAGGAGCAGGAGTAAATATCCCTATGCCAAACGCGAACGACTCACAACAGCAGTCCAATCTAGTGTGGATTGATCTGGAGATGACCGGGCTCGACACCGTTAACGATGTGATCATTGAAATCGCTACCATTGTCACCGACAAGCATCTTAATGTGCTGGCGGAGGGCCCGGTATTTGCAGTACATCAGCCGGACCAGATACTCGACGGCATGGACGAATGGAATACCCGTCAACACGGCAAGTCCGGCCTGACCGAGCGGGTGCGTCACAGTACCGTGACCGCGCGCCAGGCTGAGCTGGCTACCATCGCCTTTTTATCGAAATGGGTAGCGGCGGGTCAATCGCCCATGTGCGGTAATTCGATTTGCCAGGATCGGCGCTTTCTGGCGCGCGAAATGCCGGAACTGGAGCGCTATTTTCACTACCGCAATCTCGATGTCAGCACCGTTAAGGAAATCGCCGCTCGATGGCGACCGGAATTACTGGCGGGACTGCGTAAAAACAGCAGTCACCTGGCCATGGACGATATTCGCGATTCCATTGCGGAGCTGAGCTACTACCGGCAACATTTTTTTCGTCTCGACTGACTTTTCCAAACTGACTGTCGTAGCGGTAAAGGTTACCGGGCGTTAGAAACTGATTGAACGTCGGCTAAAAGTTCGCTATGTTTACCCCCGTTTCGATCGGGAAAGTGCCGCGAAACTACCGTTCAGCCGCTGCCGCGTGCGGCCGTGGACGGGTTATCACCAGCCACTAAATCCGATATGTATCCCACCGACCTTCATCGGGAGCGCCATGCTGTTTACAAGCGAACACGATACCCTGCGCCAGTCTTTGCGCCGTTTTATCGACCGGGAAATCGCGCCCCACGTGGATCAATGGGAAGAAGAGGGTATTTGGCCGGCCCACGAAATTTTCAAAAAAATGGGAGACGCGGGTTTTTTAGGTATCACCAAACCGGTTGAATACGGAGGTTTGGCGCTCGATTATTCCTACCAGATGGTGTACTCGGAAGAGATTGGCAAGATCCGCTGTTCCGGCGTGTCCACGGCGCTGGCGGTGCAGACTGATATGTGTACGCCGGCCCTCGCGGTACACGGCAGCGAAGCATTAAAACAAAAATACCTGGTGCCGGCGATTGCTGGTACCAGCGTGGGCTGCATTGGCGTCAGCGAAGTTGGCGCGGGGTCGGATGTGAGCTCGATCAAGACTACCGCCCGCCGCGACGGCGACGAGTATGTGATTAATGGCAGTAAGATGTGGATTACCAGTTCCACGCAAGCCGACTGGATCTGCCTGCTGTGCAACACCAGCGAAGAGAACGGGCCGCACCGCAACAAAAGTATCATTATTGTGCCGCTCGATGCCCCGGGGGTGACCCGCGGTAAGCGTCTCAACAAATTGGGTTGTCGCAGTTCGGATACCGCGCCGGTGTATTTCGACGATGTGCGGGTGCCGGTTGGCAATCGCGTGGGGGAGGAAAACAGGGGTTTCATCTACCAGATGGAGCAGTTTCAGGAGGAGCGACTGGCCGCCGCCACCAAGTACCTGAGTCAAATCGAAGACGCCATACATATCACCATCGACTACACCAGACAGCGAGAGCTGTTTGACAAACCATTACTGGAAAATCAGGTGGTGTACTTCAAGTTGGCGGAGCTACAGACCGAGGTGATGGCAGCGCGCGCGTTGCTGTATTTTGCCGCCGAAAAATATGTGCGTGGCGAAAATGCCCTCAAAGAAGTATCCATGGCGAAATTCAAAGTGGGTCAGCTGGGTCAGACGGTGCCGTCTGCCTGTCTGCAGTTTTGGGGCGGTCAGGGGTTTATGTGGGACAACCTCATCAGTCGCATCTTTCGCGATGCGCGCCTGTGTTCCATTGGCGGTGGGGCCAACGAGGTTATGTTGCAGGTGATCGCCAAGGAGATGGGAATTTATCCGTCGTCCGGTGGTAAATAACGTAGCCTTAACGGACAGGATGGACGGGAATAAATAGCAAGGTACGACGATGGCAGTATTGCAAACCAGGGTTGACAAAAAGAGCGCGGCGTATCGCCAGAATCGTGCGGACATGCTGGCGCTGGTGGACGAAGTGCGCCGCCTCGAACAACAGGTGCACAAGGTATCCGCCAGCAAGCGGGATTTGTTCGAGGCGCGCGGTCAGATTCTGCCTCGTGAACGTCTGGCCCTGTTACTGGATCCCGGGGCGCCTTTTATCGAACTGGCTACCCTGGCGGGACTTGGCGAGCACGACGACGACGGTGTCGAAAACGTATTTGGCTCCAGTATTATCGTCGGCATCGGTGTGGTCTGCGGCACCCGCTGCATGATTTATATTAATGACGCGGCGATCAAGGGCGGCACCAATCAATCCAAAACCTATGACAAATTGCATCGCGCCCAGGATATTGCCAGAACCGCGTGTCTGCCGTTTATTTCACTGATGCAAAGCGGTGGCGGTAACCTGCTGAACCAGCATATCGGTTTTAATCAGGGTGGCAATCGTTTTAAAAAGCAGGCCCAGGCTTCCGCGGCCGGAATTCCGCAAATTACCGTGGTGCATGGCAACTCCACCGCTGGCGGCGCCTATGTGCCGGGCCTGTCGGATTACAATATTTTTGTGCGCAATCAGGCGCGGGCATTTTTGGCCGGCCCGCCGTTACTGAAGGCGGCGACCGGTGAAATCGCCGAGGAGGAGGAATTGGGCGGTGCCGATATGCACGCCCGTGTCTCCGGGCTGGCGGAATTTGTCGCGGAAGACGATGCCCACGGCATTGAGATTTGCCGGGAAATCGTGCGCCACTTGCGTTGGAATGAGCGCCTGCCGCCCAGAACGGTTGACGATTACAAGGAGCCCCTGTACCCCATCGACGAACTGTGCGGGCTGGTGCCGGTGGATTACAAACAGCCCTGCGACTGCCGGGAAATTATCGCGCGGGTTGTGGACGGCTCGGAGTTTATGGAGTTCAAGCCCGATTATGATCCCTACACCATCTGCGGCTTCGCCGACATTGGCGGCCAACCGTGCGGCATTATCGGCAACAACGGGCCGATCACCAATGAAGGCGCAAATAAAGCGACACAGTTTATTCAGCTGTGCTGTCAGGCCGATCGGCCCATTTTGTTTCTGCAGAACACCACGGGCTTTATCGTCGGTGTGGATTCCGAGCAAAAGGGCATGATTGTCAACGGCGCCAAATTAATTCAGGCGGTGGCCAATGCCACGGTACCGAAAATAACCATTCTGGTTGGGGCGTCCTTTGGGGCGGGCAATTACGCCATGTGCGGTCGTTCCTTCGATCCGCGTTTTCTGTTTGCCTGGCCCAACAGTCGGTTGGCGGTGATGGGCGGCGAACAGGCAGCCACGGTCATGTCGATCGTATACGAGGGCAAACAGAAGAGTCGTGGCGAGCCGGTGGACAGGGCGTTTCTCGAACAACAGCACAAGGAGATTGTCGAGTATTACGATCAGTACTCGCGGGCGCTGTATTGCACCTCCCAGGTCTGGGATGAAGGTATTATCGATCCGCGCAAAACCCGGCAGTTATTGATTGAACTGCTGGATATCTGCGTGCGCTGCGAACGCACGCGCCTTAGTCCGAACACCTTTGGTGTCGCCCGCATGTAAATGCGTGGAAGCTAAAAAGAGAGCTACATGAACACCAAATTGCCCAGCTGTGAAACCTTGCTGTTAAGCCAGCAACAAGGGTGCCTGACCATCGTGCTGAATCGCCCGGCGCTACGCAACGCGATGAATAATCGCATGAGCGACGAATTGCAAGCGGTTACGGAATATCTCGCTGGCAACCAATATATCCGCGCACTGGTATTGCGCGGTGCGGAACACAACTTTTGCGCGGGTGGCGATATCAAGGAGCGGCGCGCGCAGGTCGAAGAAAAAACTGGAGAGCAGGACCCCGTGTACGAGCGCAATGTGCGGGCGGGGCAGTTGTTTAAAAAAATTGCCGAATTGCCGCAAACCACGATCGCATTTGTGGAAGGCGCGGCCATGGGTGGCGGCTTTGGTTTTGCCTGTCTGATGGATATCACGCTGGTGGCCGCCAGTGCCAAAATGGGCATGCCAGAAACCACATTGGGGGTGGCGCCTGCCCAGATCGCGCCCTACGTGGTGCGGCGTATTGGGTTAAGTAAGGCACGCCATATGGCCCTGACCGGTAGTCGCATTAGTGGTGAAGAAGCCTTTCAGTTAGGTGTCGCACACTATTTGTTTCATACCCCCGAGGAGGGGGAGCAACAGCTGGCGCGACTGCTGGAAAGGATTGCAACCTGCGGGCCCCGCGCCTGCGCGGTTACCAAGGAGATTATGAATGCGACGGCAGGCGGATTGGACGATAGTCTGATTGAATTTGCTGCCGCGCGTTTCTCTGAACTGAATCGCGGTGGCGAAGGGCGCGAAGGGCAGGCTGCCTTTGTGGAAAAACGTAAAGCGCGCTGGTTCTCTATGTCGGGAGAGGAATAGTCGTGGCCTTTAACCGCATACTGATCGCCAACCGCGGTGAAATTGCGGTGCGCATCATGCGCAGCGCTCGCGCGCTGGGTTATCGCACGGTGGCAGTGTACAGCGATGCGGATCGCGATGCGCCCCATGTCACCGCGGCGGACGAGGCGCTATACATTGGCCCTGCGCCGGTCGGCGACTCCTATCTGAACAGCGCGGCAATATTGACCGCAGCGCGACACAGTGGCGCAGAAGCCATCCATCCCGGCTATGGATTTTTTTCCGAAAATGCCACGTTTGCCCGCGCCTGTATCGATGCGGGGCTGGTATTTATCGGGCCGGACCCCGAAGCCATCGAGGCCATGGGTCATAAAAGCCGGGCGCGGCAGCGGGTTATTGCTGCGGGTGTGCCCTGCGCACCGGGGTACGAAGGGGACGATCAGAACCCTGAGTTTTTACGCGCCCAGGCGGATCGCATTGGTTACCCGGTAATGATCAAGGCGGCGGTGGGCGGCGGCGGTCGCGGTATGCGCCTGGTATCGGCGGCGGGAGAGTTTAGCGAAGCGCTGCACGAGGCCCAGGCGGAAGCGCGCAGCGCCTTTGGGGACGGCGCCGTGTTGCTGGAAAAAGCATTAATTGATGTGCGCCACGTCGAAGTGCAGGTGTTTGGCGATCGGCATGGAACAATTTTACATCTCGGCGAACGGGACTGTTCGGTGCAGCGCCGCCACCAAAAAGTGCTGGAGGAAGCGCCGTCCCCAGCCGTGGATGCCGCGTTGCGCCAGCGCATGGGTGCGGCTGCGGTTGCCGCGGCGCGAGCGGTGAACTATGTGGGGGCGGGCACGGTGGAGTTTTTGCTCGACGCCAGTGGCAATTTTTATTTTATGGAAATGAACACGCGCCTGCAGGTGGAACACCCGGTGACGGAGCTGGTCACCGGGCTCGATCTGGTGGAGTGGCAGTTGCGGGTAGCGGTTGGTGAAGCGTTGCCGTTGACTCAGGAGCAGATTGAACTGAACGGGCATGCTATTGAGGTGCGTCTCTACGCCGAAGACCCGAGCGCGGATTATTTGCCGCAAACCGGGCGCATAGTTGCGTGGCGCCCAACCCATGATGCCGGAGTTCGCGTTGACAGCGGCATCGTCGAAGG
>JBFJMM010000013.1:0-19560 GCA_041633885.1 Porticoccaceae bacterium | reverse complement strand
GGAGGGAGAATTACGGGGTGCCGGTCATGTCGCCTGGGCGCCGCAGTTGGCGTGGCGCCTCGAGATGTCCGGTAAAGATATCGACCCGGGTTCGGTCCTGCCCGAATGGCCCGGGACCATCGGGCTGGTAGCTCAGTTTAACGGCGGGGTGAGCGATGGGACCGCACACCAGCAAATTTACGTTGAGCGGCTGGATGGCAAGCTGCGCGGTTACCCGGTGCGGGTCAGCGGTACGCTGAATCAACGGGGGCAGGACTTTTCATTTACACAGGTAGATGTGAGGTCGGGGACCGCTACACTGGCGCTGGACGGCGAGGTGGCGGTGGACTGGAATCTGCGCTGGAATCTGCAGGCCGACGATCTCGCCGCACTGTGGCCGGGAAGCAAAGGTCAGTTAAGCGCGCAGGGGACCGTGGCCGGGCCGCGCGCGACACCTCGTATTGCCCATACCCTGACCGCCCGCGGCGTGGAGGTGGGCGCCTACGGGGTGGCGCGTCTGGAGAGTAGCGCAGATGTGGATCTCGCTCCTGGAGGGCGCATCGACCTGACGCTGGCGGCGCGGGATATAACCCTCCCGGAGCGTACCGTCGACACCCTGTTCCTGAACGGGACGGGGACGCTCGAGGCACATAACGTTACCCTCCGCGGGAAGAGCAGCGGTGTGCAACTGGCACTGGCAATGGATGCGGGGTTGAGCAAGGCGTACCAGTGGCGGGGGCAATTGCTACGGGCCGATCTCGTTGGGGATACCCTGGGCAACTGGGGGTTGGAGGAGCCGGGCGGGTTTGTGATCGGTGGGGGCAAGTCCGCTCTGGGTCAGTGGTGTTGGCAGCAACGGAATGCCCAACTGTGCGCTGGGGCGCAACAACGGGACGGGGTCTGGTCGGGCAATTTGACCGGGCAAGGTTTGCCGCTGGATGCCTTGCGTACCGGTGTTGCGGCCGATGGGGAGCTACGGCCCTCGGAAATAGCCGGAACAGTAGCGGTGCATGCCAGTGGCAGCTACGACGTGGCGCGCGGGGTGACCGCGCTGGAAGCACAGGCGGTTACCTCAGGCGGTGCGGTACGCTTTGCGGAGTCCACCAAGATTGCCGACCTGGTGTTCGACGCCAGCCAAATTGAGGCGCGGCTCGATGCGGCGGGGCTACAGGGCGCTCTGCATATCCCTTTGCACACGGAAGGTCGCATCGACGCCACCGTGCACTTGCCGGGCTGGTCGCCCTCAGTAACCCTTGCCGAGCAAACTGTGGTGGCCGACTTGCGGGCGCAGGTTGACAGTCTGGCCCGTTTTGACGCGCTGCTCCCGGCGTTGGACATTATTTCCGGTCAGTTACAGGCGCAACTCGCGATCACCGGCACTGTGGCGAGCCCCCTGCTGAGTGGCGTGGCGGAATTGACCGATGGTGCCGCTGGCATTCCCGCCCTCGGCCTGGATATCAGGGACGCGAGTATTCAGGTCAGCGGCAATCAAACCAATGAGTTGCGGCTTAACGGGGAATTGCGGTCCGGGAAGGGGGTTTTACGGCTGCAGGGTCAAACGGTGCTGGATCCCGCGCAGGGCTGGCCGACCGATCTGGTTATCAGCGGTGAACATGTCGAGGCGGTGGATGTGCCACAGGTGCAGGTGCTGGTGTCCCCACAGCTCAGGGTCAACGCGCGGGATCGCGTGTTGCGCATCGACGGCGAGGTGCATGTGCCCACGGCGCGTATTGCGCCCCGGCAGCTTCCGGAAGGTAGTATCGCCCCGTCCCGGGATGTGGAAATTGTGAGTGCTGCCGATCCGTCCCCAGGCTTTGCGGAACGCTGGCAGATGCATACCGATGTGCGGGTCACCCTCGGAGACCCTATTCGTTTCGACGGGTTTGGGCTGCGCGGAAAGTTTGCCGGAGATATCAGCATCAGCGACGCACCGGGCAAGCTCACCACCGCCCGTGGCGAGTTGCGGGTGGTGGATGGCGTGTATCAGGCCTACGGACAGGATTTGACTATCGGGCGTGGGCGCCTGGTGTTCGCCGACAGCCTGCTCGATGATCCGGGACTTGATGTCGATGCGACGCGCAAGGTGGACGATGTGGTAGCGGGCGTGAGGGTGAGTGGTACCCTGCAGGATCCCTTGCTTTCCGTGTACTCGCGACCCTCCATGGGGGAGGCGGATACACTGTCCTATTTATTATTTGGTCGGCCCGCGCGCGCGACCTCCGCCGGGGAGAGTAACCAGCTGCTATCCGCGGTGCAGAGCATGGGGCTGTCGAAGGGGGAGGACATTGCAAAACGGATCGGCACCAGCGTCGGACTCGACGAAATTCGCGTCGATTCGCAAAACGGGTTGCAGGATGCTGCCCTGGTGATGGGTCGTTACCTGTCCCCCAAGCTGTATTTGCGCTATGTAGCCGGGCTCTTCAGTGCCAGTAACGTGGTGCAGATTCAATATCTGATCAACCAGTCTCTGCAGGTGCAGACCGAAACCGGAGATCGCACCGGGGTCGACCTGTTTTACACCATCGAGCGTTAGCCGGATATGATCAGCTGGGGTTTGCTGGTGATGGTGGTGCACGGCGTTATTGCCCCCGCCACCGCCTGGCACGCCCTGCTTTACAAGCGAGACTCCCGCGCCGCAATCGGCTGGATTGGCGTGTGCCTGTTGTTTCCGCTGGCGGGTCCGGTGTTGTACTACCTGCTGGGAGTGAACCGCGTCGAATATCGCGCGCGTCAGATGAGTGGTGCGCGGCCCGTGCGCCGCTTCGTGGACTTTGAACGGGGCGGCGAGCCGGGCGTTATGTCCGTGGCGGACGGCACCGAACCGTCCTCCAGTCTGTCCGGTCTGCAGCGCGCCGCGCAGGCCATTACGGGCCAACCCCTGGTTGTCGGCAACAGCATAACGCCGTTGTATAACGGTCAGCAGGCGTATCCGGCAATGCTGGCGGCGCTTGCTCAGGCGCGGCAGACGGTATGTTTGATGACGTATATATTCGATAGCGACGAATCCGGTACCCAATTTGTCGATGCATTGGCGAACGCCATGGCGCGCGGCGTCGCGGTACATGTGATGGTGGATGGCATGGGTGAGAAATACGCCTGGCCACGGATCAGCGAGCTGCTTGCCCGACGCGGCGTCCCCTGTGAACGGTTCAATCCACCCCGGCTGATACCCCCAACCCTGAATATTAATTTGCGCAATCATCGCAAACTTTTAATTGTGGACGGCGTTGTGGCATTTACCGGCGGTATGAATATCGGTGATCGTCATCGGGTCGTGGGTCAGGGTAGTGAGCGTGGCACGGGTGTGCGGGATATCCATTTTCAGTTGCGTGGCCCGGTGGTCGAGCAGTTAATGCTGGTGTTCGGCGACAGCTGGCGATACGCCACCGGGCGAACACTTGAACTGCCTGTGGTAACTAATTCGCCAGTCGGTTCGAGTCAATGCCGGGTGATCGCCGATGGTCCCGACGAAAACCTCGATCAACTCACATTGGTGTTGCAGGCAGCGGTCACTGCGGCGCGCCAGCGAGTTCGCATAATGACGCCGTATTTTTTGCCGCCGCGGGAGTTGATTGCCTGTTTGCAAAGTGCCGCGCTGCGCGGCGTGTCGGTGGAAATCATGCTGCCGCAGCACAGTAACTTGCGCCCGGTGCACTGGGCGACCCGCAATATGCTCTGGGAATTACTGTTTTATAACGTGAAGGTGTGTTACCAGCAGGGCACATTCTCGCACTGCAAATTATTGTTGATAGACGACAGTTACGTGTTGATGGGTTCTGCCAATATCGATGCGCGTAGCTTGCGACTGAATTACGAGTTGGGCGTGGAAATCTACGACCCGGTTTTCGCGCACACAATGGGCAGTCATTTTGACGAACTGTTGTCGGCGGCGCGGCCTGTCACGCTGGATGAAATGGATAGTCGCTCGCTCCTGGTCAGAACCCGGGATGCGCTGTGCTGGCTATTTTCGCCCTACCTGTGAGCCTGTGTGGACGCCGCGCACGGGTTGTTATTAAAACCACTTTTTTATTTTGAAGTAGAAAATCATCGCCAGTGCAACCAGTGCCATCAGCGCAAGGATCATGGGATAGCCGTAGTACCAATTTAATTCAGGCATTGCGAGTGGACTCGCCGCGCTATTGCCGTTGCCGAAATTCATGCCATACAGACCCGCTAAAAATGTCAGCGGCATAAATATGGTAGCGATTACCGTCAGAGTACGCATCACTTCGTTCATTTTATAGCTGATACTGGTCAGGTAAATATCCATGACGTTGGACGCCATATCCCGATAGTTTTCCATTAAGTCCATGACCTGTACGCAGTGATCATAGCAGTCTCGCAGGTAGGTGCGGGTATGGGCACTGATAAAGGGCGTTTCTTCGCGCAGTAAAGCGTTCACTACCTCCCGTTGCGGCCACAGCATACGGCGCAACACCAGTAGCTCACGCTTGACTTCGTGGATGCGTTGCACGGCTGTCTGTGACGGGCCAGTCAAAACCAGTTCCTCCAGGTCATCCAGTTGTTGGGCAAGAATGGCCAACACCGGAAAACCTTCGTCGATCACCAGATCGAGTAGCGCGTAAAGCAGATAGTCCCCGTGGCGGGAACGAAGGTTATTGCCGCCGTTGCGCAGGCGGCGACGAATCGCCGTGAACGGATCCTGGTCGCAACTGGCGAGGGTGATAACCAGGTTGTCGCTGAGGAAAATGCTGATCTGGGCGATTTGTATCTGGTCATTCACAACCATCGGGAGCGCGGCTACGATAAAGTGATGATGATCGTAAGCGTCGAATTTGGGCCGCTGACCGGTGTTTTGAACATCCTCCAGAGCGAGTGGGTGCAGATTGAATTGTGCGCCCAGCGAATTTAAAAACTCGGCGGACGGGGTGCCCTGTATATGTATCCAGGTAGTATCAGTTGGCGGTGAACTGGACTCAGCCTTGTCCGCGTGCGTGGGTTTTAGTTCGACGTTTTTAGGGTTTGCGGAGCTTTCTTGCGCGGCGTATTTGTGCATGAACTGGAGTTCATCGAAGTCCTGTTCGTCGAAATCGTGCTGGTTAAATACCGTGACGGTGATGGTGGCGCGAGTGGCGCTCCGGTCGGGCGAGAGCAGGGTCCCGGGTGGTGTGCCGGGCGGGTGATAGCGTTTCAAAAGCCTTTTCATGGGTCTGCCTGTGGCGGCGGATTAACAAAAAGTCCGTAGGTTAAAGCGCGCCTCTAGACTACGGCAACGGGTGCCACCCGGCGACTGTGCAGATGTCAATATCTAACCAGTCGCCGCCGCGGCTGTCAGGCGATGATTGAACGTTTGGCTATTTCCTCGAGCATCACCTCGGTGGCACCACCACCAATACTTTGCACCCGCGCGTCGCGGCTCATGCGCTCAACCGGCGTTTCGCGCAGGTAGCCCGAGCCGCCGTGAAACTGCAGGCAGGTGTACATCACTTCGTTGACCAGCTCGCAACAGTACGCCTTGACCATGGAAACTTCCTTTACGCACTCCTGCCCGTTGGCGTCCAGCCACGCCGCGTGGTACACCAGTTGTTTACCGGCCGCGACTTTGGCCTGCAGCATGGCGAGACGCTGACGAATCACCTGCTTGTCCCACAGGGGCGCGCCAAAGGCAGTTCTCTCCTGTACGTAGCGCAGTGTTAACTCCAGCGCTTTTTCCGCTTCCCCCATGGCCTGGGCGCCGAGCACCGTGCGCTCATTTTGAAAGTTGCGCATAATCGAGTAAAAGCCCTTGTTTAATTCCCCCAGAATGTTTTCCCTGGGCACTCGGCAATTATCAAAAATCAGTTCCGCGGTATCCGAGCACAACCAGCCCTGTTTTTTCAGGGCGCGACCGACTGTAAAGCCCGGCGTGCCCTTTTCCACGATAAAAATGGTGATACCCCGCGAGCCTTTTACCGTGGTGTCAGTTTTTGCCGCGACAAAATAAACATCGCCCTTGACGCCATTGGTAATAAAAAATTTGCTGCCGTTGAGTATGTAGTCGTCGCCATCGGCAACCGCGGTGGTGCGGATACCAGCGACGTCGGATCCGGCGCCGGGCTCGGTGACCGCCACCGCGCAGATTTTTTTACCGCTGATCAAATCCGGCATGTAGCGATCTTTTTGTGCTTTGCTGCCAAAATTTTGCAGGTGTGGTGACGCCATGTCGGTATGCACCATCACGGTTACTGCGAAGCCGCCGAAGGTGGAGCGTCCCAGCTCTTCGGCGAGAATGGCGCTGCCGAGCGTGTTCATATTGCTGCCACCGTACTCTTCAGCGTAACGAATACCCAGAAAACCCAGCTCGCCCATCTTGCGCAATACCTCACGAGGCACGAATCCCTGTTCTTCCCAGGGTTCGGCATGCGGTACAATTTCCTGTTCCACAAATCGGCGAATCTGGTCGCGCAACATATTTTGTTCGTCGGAAAAATAAAGCTGATTCATAATGCTCCTCTGGCGTTGTTCAGTTTGATTACGGTGGTGAATTTTTTGCCTGCTTCACATACCCGGATCATCCCCGGTATCCTCGCAGGCTGTAACATCTATATCCAGCAGAACGACGCCACTTTCGACATTATCGCCCACCCCATAAAAAATATCCCGCACCGTGCCGCCGACCTGTGCACGCAGGTCGTGTAACAGTTTCATGGAGTCGAGCACCACCAGAATGTCGCCCTGGTTAACGGTCGCGCCGGGCTGGACATAAATTTCAACGATGCGCCCTGGGAGTGTAGCCGCGATGCGGTGATCGCCGGCACTCGCGGCGTGTTCCCGCTGCATGGCCAACTGCTGGTAGCTGGTTGGTTCAAAACTGCGCGCCTCGCCGTCGCAGTGCACCACCAGTTGGCCAGTTGCCGTGGCCACTTCGAGTTGCCGGGTTGTGCCGTCCAGCTCGATCTGCAGTTGTTGCGCCGCGGTCCAGTGGGCGGCGGCGTCGATGATTCCTTCTGGTGTATGGATGCGATAACGACCGGCGTTGCCAGAGAGCTGCACAGTCGTCACGGACTGATCCGGGTCCCGCAGTTGTATGCTGGTCATTGCCGATAGCCCCGCTCGGGCCGCGAGGCGAAAGCCCCCGAGGGACAACCAAGGGTTAGCGTGTCCCTGCGCGTTGGCGCGCTCTCGTTCCAGCAGCATCACGGAGGCTAACGCCGCGAGTTGACACCATGGTGTTGTCGTATCGGGTGGCGTCCAGCCACCGGGAAACTGTGCGCTTAAAAAATGGGTGGTCAATGGCGCGTTTACAAAACTGTCCCGCGCAACAATATCCCTTAGCAGCATCAGGTTGGTACCCACGCCACCGAGGGTGTACGCATGCAAAGCGGTCTGAAGCTTGCTTACCGCCTGCTGCCGATTCCCGCCGGTGGCAATCAGCTTGGCCAGCAGGGAATCGTAGAAAGGGGTGATGACAGTGCTCTGCTGTACACCGCTGTCGACCCTGATGCCCCCATCTTCGGGTTCCGCGTAAATGACCAGCGAGCCCGTTTCCGGAAGAAAGTCATTGGCGGGATCTTCCGCATTGATGCGCGCCTCGATGGCCCAGCCCTGTTGGATGATCTCTCCCTGGGACAGTGCCAGGGCTTGGCCTGCCGCGCTGCGAATTTGCCATTCCACTAGATCAATGCCGGTAATCTGTTCGGTGACCGGGTGTTCTACCTGCAGACGGGTGTTCATTTCCAGAAAATGGATTTCGCCGCTTTCCTGATCGAGAATAAATTCCACTGTCCCGACTGAGTCGTAATGGATTGCCCGACCCAGGGCCAATGCGTATTGAAAGAGTGCGCTGCGCTGTGAGTCGGAGATAAAAGCGGCCGGCGCTTCTTCGATAATTTTCTGATGATTGCGTTGAATAGAACATTCCCGTTCAAACAGGTGTACCAGTTGACCCTGTTTATCCCCCGCAAGTTGTACCTCGATGTGGCGCGGCTGGGTAATCAGTTTTTCAAGCAAGATTTGATTGTTGCCAAAACCGGCTTGCGCCTCTTCCCGCGCTGCCGTCAGCGCCTGAAGAAAATCTCTGGCAGCCACGACTTCGCGCATCCCTTTGCCGCCGCCGCCGGCGCTGGCTTTTATCATCAAGGGGTACCCCAGATCCTGCGCTGCGCGTTGCAGGGCGGCGTCGCTCTGGTCGCCACCGTGGTAGCCGGGAATTACTGGCACGCCAATTTTTTGCGCCAGCGCTTTGGATTCTATTTTCGAGCCCATCACACGGATCGCTTCCCGCGACGGACCGACAAAGAGAATTCCCGCCTGCTCGCACAACGTTATCAGTACATCACTTTCCGAGAGAAAGCCGTAACCGGGGTGAATGGCGTCCACCCCCGTGCGCCGGGCAGCGGCAATTATCGCCTGCGCATTGAGGTAGGAGGCCGCGCTGGTGGCGGGGCCAATACATACGGCGCTGTCTGCCAGGGTGGTATGCAGCGCATGGCGATCAGGCTCGGAATAGACCGCGACGGTACGTATTCCCAGCTTGCGGCAGGTGCGAATAATACGGACCGCGATTTCGCCGCGATTGGCGATCAGCAATGACTTAATCATTGGCGCGATCGCCTGCCCAGCTGGGTTTGGTTTTGTTCAGAAAGCAGGCAATGCCTTCCTGCGCATCCGCCGTTTCCCAGGCATCTGCCAGAGCCTGTGCGGTGTATTGCATATTGTCTTCAAGGTCGTGGGTATCGACATAATCGATCAGTTTTTTTGTAGCCGCGACGCCAACGGGTGAGCAGTGCATCAGTTTTTTGATCTCAGCTTCCACCGCATTGTCCAGCTCGTCCGCGCCTACGGATTTATGTAGTAGCCCCAGCTGTACTGCTTCTGCGCCCTTAAAGAAATGGCAGTTAAGCAATATCCGTCGCGCGTTATTGCGACCGATGCGCGCAACCACATAGGGTGCAATATTTGCCGGCAACAATCCCAGCCGCACTTCCGTGAGACCAAACAGCGCGCTATCCACGCCAATCGCAATGTCGCACACGGAAATCAAACCCACGCCGCCACCAAAAGCCTGGCCGTTAATGCGTCCAATCAGGGGTTTGGGTAAATGATTGAGGCGCGCGAACAGGGTGGCGAGTTTACCGCTTTCGCGTATGCGTTCCTCGCGGGATAGGCGCATCGTCTGCTGCATCCAGTTCAAATCTCCGCCCGCGCAAAAACTTTTATCTCCGGCCCCCGTCAACACCACTGCGCGAATGTCGTCGTTGGCGTAAAGTTCATCGGTAACTATCGCCAGTTCGCTGATGACATCCGCGTTCATGGCGTTATGCATTTCCGGGCGATTGATGGTGAGGCGGGCGATACCCCGGGGATCGACACGCAGGTCCAGAGTCGTAAATTGCATAGGAGTTCACATCCGGTAGACGGGGGATAAGCCCTTTGTGGGAGGTTGTAACGCGGTCAGGGCCAGACACAGGCCGATCACATCGCGGGTATCTGCCGGTTCGATGATGCCGTCGTCCCAGAGACGGGATGTGGCGTAATACGGATCGCTCTGTTCCCCATATTGCGCGCGCACCGCCGCCTCTATTTTTTGTAGTTGCGCCGCATCAGCGTCCCCTTGTTTGATACTGCCGCGACGCAGTTCCAGCATCACGTTGCTGGCGATGTCCGCGCTCATGGTGGCGCACCTGGCGCTTGGCCAGGCAAATAAAAAATGCGGCCAGAAACCACGCCCCGCCATACCGTAATTGCCTGCACCGTAGGAGCCACCGACGATGACCGACAATTTTGGCACCCGACAGTTGGCCTGGGCGTATACCATCTTGGCACTGTTCTTGGCGATGCCGCCGCGCTCCGCCTCCCGCCCGACCATAAAGCCGGTGATATTGTGTAAAAACAATAAGGGTGTGTTGCGTTGATTGCACAGCTCGATAAAGTGCGCGCCCTTCAAGGAAGACTCGGAAAACAGTGCGCCATTATTGCCCAGTATGCCCACCGGGTAACCATGGATATGCGCGGTGCCGCACACCAGCGTGTCGCCATACAGAGGTTTGAATTCGTGAAAGTCACTGTCGTCTACCATGCGCGCGATAATTTCACGCACATCATAGGGGATTTTCGGGTCGGCGCTGACAATTCCTGGGATTTCTTCCGAGCTATAGGCCGGGGGCCGCGCTGCCTGCACCTGCGCATGGCATTGCTGCGGCCAATTCAGTTTGGCAAAAATTTCGCGAATACGCGCCAGCGCTTCGTCTTCATCTTCGGCCAGATAATCGCTGACACCTGATACTTTGCTGTGCATCTCGGCGCCACCCAGACTTTCCCCGTCTATTTCTTCGTTAATGGCCACTTTGACAATGGAGGGTCCGCCGAGGTGAATACGGGCGTTGCCGCGCACCATAATGGTTTCGTCCGAAAGAGCGGGGATATAGGCGCCGCCGGCGGTGCAACCGCCAAACACTGCGGAGATTTGCGGCAGACCCTGCGCTGACATGCGGCACTGGCGATAAAAAGTATTGCCAAAATGCTCCTTGTCGGGAAATACGCGATCCTGCTCAGGCAGATAGGCGCCGCCACAGTCCACGAGATACACGCAGGGTAGACGATTTTGCTCGGCGATTTCCTGGGCGCGCACGTGCTTTTTCACGGTTTCGTGAAAGAACGATCCACCTTTTACGGTGGCGTCATTGGCAATCAGTACGCAGGGCACGCCGCAAATGTGGCCAATACCCGTGACGATTCCGGCGCCAGGTACTTCATTGTCATACTGCCCACAAGCGGCCAGTGGTGATAATTCCAGAAATGGCGTGTGCGGGTCGAGCAGGCGGTCAATACGTTCGCGCGGGAGTAATTTGCCGCGCGCGCGATGGCGCTCAATGTGCTCTTCCCGAATTCCCTCGGCGGCTTCTCGCAGGCGCGCCCGGAGTTGGTCGAGCATCGCACCGTAGTGGGACGCGTTATTCTGGAATACCGGCGATCGGGTGTTAATGCGGGACTGCAAGCGACTCATAAAATTATTCTGCTCTGCGTTGCGAAAAGGTGTGATTAGCTGATTACCCAGTGCGCGGTGTGGGTTGCGCCCCACATGCCTAACTGCAAGGGCGACGGAGAGCGGAAATTTAACAAACAGGCGGGGGGATTGCCAGCTTTCCAGGTTTCTATCTGGTATCCTTGCCGACTTGTCAGTAGTCGCCCGCCGGGCGCACCTGACAGAAATCGCTGTTTAATTTGCAAATCAGCGCGACGTCCGCATCCCCTGGCAACTTTCCGAAACACTCGGAACCTGGTCGGGTGAGTTGGCGTATTAATTTTCACCGGATTCATCACACAGGAACACGCCCATGGCTGATTATCAGGACATTTTGTACACTGTCAAAGATCATATTGCGACCATCACCATTAACCGTCCCAAGTCTCTGAATGCTTTTACTGGCGACACCATCGCTGAAATGGTCGACGCGGTTAAAAATGCCAGCGCAGACCGGGACGTCGGTGTCTTGGTGATTACCGGGGTCGGCGAACGGGCATTCTGCGTCGGTGGCGACGTTAAATGGGAAGCCGACGGTGGGCTTGAGGGGCTGGATTTTCCCCTTAATCAAATGATTCTGGAATGCCCCAAGCCGGTGATTGCGCGGGTCAATGGTTACAGCATCGGCGGGGGCAATCATCTCGCTTATTTCTGCGATTTAACCATTGCCGCCGAACATGCAATTTTTGGTCAGAATGGGCCGCGAGTGGGGTCGCCCGCCAGCGGTTACATTGTCGGCTATCTGGCCAATGTGGTTGGCCACAAGCGCGCCAGGGAAATGTGGATGGTGCTGCGCAAATACAGCGCCAGGGAAATGCTCGACTGGGGGCTCGTCAACGCGGTCGTGCCCTACGAACAACTGGATGCGGAGGTGAACAAGTGGGCACAGGAAATGCTGGCGCTCAGCCCCACCTGCCTGCGCCTGATCAAACAGACGTTTCGCGACAACGTCGGCCATTTAATGGATCAGACGATGAAAAAAATGATCACCACCCATGCGCCGAATTACTTTGAGACGGGCGAGCAACAGGAAGGCGCCAATGCGTTTCTGGAAAAACGCGCGCCGGATTTCAGTCCCTGGCGTTAGCAGCCATGCAATGACGACACTCGGAGTCCAGGCAGGCTCCGAGTGCCAATTCTGCAGTACAGTTATTGAGGCGCAGGATGTTGAACGCAGCCGCAAATCCAGTTATTCAGGAATGACCTTTTCGGCTTGCGGGCCCTTTTGGCCCTGTGTGACCTCCATGGTAACCTTTTGACCTTCGCGCAACGATTTGAATCCGTCTCCCTGAATGGCGCTGTAGTGGACAAACACATCCGCGCCGCCTTCCTGTTCGATGAAACCAAAACCCTTGCTATCGTTAAACCATTTAACCGTTCCGGATACTCGTTGATCTGACATATCGACCTCATTATATTGATGCTTGTCACTCATTTTGTCGGTACCCGCACCACTCAGGTAACATTCAGCCATTAGCGGAAGCCGACACAACCATCATAAATCTTTATAAAACCGGAACGCAATCAACATTTTGCATCGTCTGGCGAGCCTTAAAACCGCTTTCCAGCTAGTTCAGGGCGCGTCTTTGGCGAAGGTTTTTTGGTGAGCGTGGTTAGCGGGGTGGCGAAATAAGGGGTGCGCAGCGCGCGGGAACGCGGGGCGTGGATCCTCAAAACCTGGTGGTCGGCGAAATCCCCGAGCCAGAATGGCTCGGGTTTGGCGCAGGAGTGTCGGCCAGGTAATCTGGCCGCCCAGGTCAAATAGCCGGCTACACCATCTTGCTGAGTGGCCTGGCGAGCAGCAGGCCGACTACCATGGTGGGCACGAAGATCAATGTCGGGGTGTAAGCGTAGCTAAGTCCCGCCACGGCGGGCCCTGGACAATATCCCACCAGCCCCCAACCGATACCAAACAAAGCCGCGCCGATCCACAGTGGTTTATCGATATCGGTTCGCGTCGGTACGGAAAAACTGTCGTCAAACAAGGGTGCGGGCTGCCGCAAAACCAGTTTGTAGCCAATGAAAGTGACCAGTAACCCACCACCCATTACGAACGCCAACGTCGGATCCCAAGCACCCGCAATATCCAAAAATCCCTGGACGCGAAACGTATTGGTCATCCCGGAAATGGCCAGGCCCGCGCCAAAAATCAGGCCGGAAAGTAGTGCCGCAATTAATTTACCCATGATTTCAAGCTCCCGTCAGATGGCGCAGGATGTACACCGCCGCGACCCCGGTGCACATGAAAATTATGGTCGCAATAATGGAGCGCTTTGAAAGTCGCGCCATGCCGCAAATACCGTGGCCACTGGTACAGCCACTGCCGAGGCCGGTGCCGATACCGACCAATAACCCACCGGCAATGACGAGGCCGATGCTGGCATCGGGAAGCGGGGGTGCTGGCAGGTTGAACAACAGACCCGGCAACGCGCCGCCGACCACCAGGCCGACAATGAACAGCACACGCCACAGCCTGTCGTTGCCGGGTTGCGTGAATACGCCGGAAAGTATTCCGCTGATACCGGCGATGCGACCGTTTAAACCCATCATAGCTACGGCCGCCGTGCCGATCATGGCGCCGCCAATGGCGGCCAGAATAAAGTGGTGCATTACGCCTCCTTAAATTGATTGAGTGGTAATTTGAGATAGGATACGCCGTTGTTTTCCGGCGCGGGGAATGCGCCGGCGCGAATGTTGATCTGGATGGAAGGCAATATCAGCATTGGCATGTCCAGTGTCGCATCCCGCGCGGTGCGCATCTTGATGTAGTCCATCTCCTCTCCCTGGAAGTGGATATTGTTGAGTTTTTGTTCAGCCACCGTGGTGCACGCCACCGGCGCGACGTCGGGTGCCGGATAGTCGTGACACAGAAACAGCCGGGTGTCTTCGGGCAATGAGAATAAGCGCGTGACGGACTGGTACAGGGTGTGCGCGTCGCCCCCCGGAAAATCCGCGCGGGCGCTGCCGGCGGCGGGTGAAAATAGAGTGTCGCCGATAAATACGGCGTCGCCGACATGGTAGGAAACACAGGCGGGCGTGTGCCCGGGTGTGTTCATCACCCGGATGATCAGGTTGCCAAGCTTTAGTTCATCGCCCTCGTCCACCAGCAGATCAAACTGTGCGCCGTCGGGGGTTAGATCGTCGAGGTTAAAGACTTTTTTGAAGACCTCTTGTACGGTGGTGATATGCCGTCCAATCACAACTTTACCGCCGCACTGGGCTTTCAGGTAGGGGGCGGCGCTGACGTGATCGGCGTGGGCGTGTGTTTCGAGGATGTAATGGAGCCTGAGGCCGAGGGAGTCCAGAGCGGCAATCACGGCATCCGCGGATGTGGTGCCGGTAGATCCCGACTTGTAGTCAAAATCGAGAACCGGATCAATCACAGCGGCGTCGCCGGTGGCGCTGTCCCAAATCAGATGGGTGAAGGTTGAAGTGGCCTGGTCAAAAAAACTTCTAATCCGCATAGGGTTTGCCTTCCATCTCCTGCATTCGTTCGGGATATTATATTAGCATTATATATATTAGCAATATATAATCAATCTGGTCGGCCAGATCGGTCTCAGTGCGCGGGTTGGATTGTTGGCTGTCGGTGTCGATTGCAACGGTGGCGACAATTCAAATCCTGATGGGAGGGCTGGCTGCGGCCTTATGCAACGCGCGGAGTATGGGGAGACAGGTGAAAAGTAATGTGAGAGCCGCCACACAGGACGGGAAAATCAGCGCCAGCCTGGATATGTCCCAGTTGGCGCAGCATGCCGCGCAGGCAGAGACCCTGCTAAAAGCGCTGGCTAACAGTCACAGTTTAATGGTGCTGTGTTCACTACACGAACAGGAAGCGTCCGTCGGCGAACTGAACCGGCGGGTACCCCTGAGCCAGTCCGCGTTATCCCAGCACCTGGCGACCCTGCGCAACGCCGGACTGGTGGCAACCCGCAGGGAAGCGCAAACCATTTATTACCGACTCGAAGATCCGAACGTCAGAGTACTGATCGCGACGTTGCACGGTTTATTTTGCGCGCAGAACCCGGAGTGAACTGTTAACCGGCGCGCTTATTTGAAACTGTGTTCCGCTTCCGGAAACGCGCCACTGCGTACAGCGTCCGCGTAGGCCTGCAGCGCACCGGGAATATCGCGGCCATCGGTGAGGAAGTTTTTCGTAAAACGCGGTACCCGTGGGGAAATGCCGAGCATATCGTAGAGTACCAGTACCTGCGCATCCGTGTGTGGACCGGCGCCGATTCCGATTACCGGCCTGGTCAGTTCCGAGCTAATAGTGCGGGCCAGCTCGCTGGGAACGCACTCAAGTACCAGTAGATCGGCACCGGCTTCCTCCAGCAAAGTGGCGTCGCGACGCATTTCTTCCGCCGCCAGTTCGTCGCGACCCTGTACCCTGTATCCACCAAGTTTATTGACCGATTGTGGTGTCAGCCCCAGATGGCCGCAGACCGGAATGCCCCGTTCGCTGAGCATAAATACGGTTTCTTCCAGCCAGGCGCCGCCCTCCATTTTAATAACATGGGCGCCCGCTTGCATCAGTAATGCCGCGTTTTCCAGGGTCTGCTCCGGGTTTGCGTAGGCCATGAATGGCATATCGGCAATGATCAGGGATTTGCTGTTACCACGACGCACCGCAGCGGTGTGGTGCAGCATGTCGTCCATGGTGACCGGAACCGTGCTGTCGAAGCCGAGGACCACATTGCCGAGGGAGTCGCCCACCAGGATGACCTCTATCCCCGCCAGTTCAATCTGGCGCGCAAAAGCGCTGTCGTAAGCGGTGATAACCGGAAATTTCTGCCCTTCCTGTTTGAGGTTGTCGAGGGTGTTGAGCGTGACTGTCTTCATAGTGATGCGGCCTTACAGGTGAGGGTGGGGGTTGTAGTAGTGGCGTCCCCGTTTGATATTTAACAAGTATTTGACCAGCTGCCGGTAATCGTCCGTATTGTTGACCAGATCAATCTCGGCGGCGTTGACAATCAGCAGTGGCGCGCTGTCATACACGTGGAAAAGCCTTGTGTAGGCATCGTTAAGGGTGTTCAGGTAATCGCGGTCGATATGACGTTCCATGGCAACTTTTCTAAGCTGGATACGTTCGAGCAGTACATCGGTGGGAGCTTGCAGGTAGATAACCAGGTCCGGGGTCGGTGCGTCAATGGTGAGCTGTTCGTACACGGTCTGGTAAATTCTCAGTTCGTCGTCGTCGAGAGTAACCTGTGCAAACAGGGGATCTTTGTCGATCAAAAAGTCGGCGACACGCATGGGCTGGAACATGTCGCCCTGGCGCAACTGTTGAATTTGCCGGGTGCGTTGCAACAGGAAAAATAGCTGGGCGGGCAGAGCGCCGCTGCGACGGTCGTTATAAAACCGTTCCAGAAAGGGATTGTCGTCGGGTCGTTCCAGTAACGTATCGTAGTTGAAGGTATCTGCCAATCGTTTGGCGAGGGTGGTTTTACCAACACCGATAGGACCTTCGACGGCGACAAAGCGCGGTAATGCGTCGCTATCAAGATTCAGCTTTACGTCGTTAGCCAGTACTTCCACGGGACTCTCCAGCCGAGAGTCGGACAATACCCTGCGGACTACTTTTTGCCAATAGGTGTGCCAGCGCGGTGCCGTCCGGAAGCACCAGGCTCGGTGCGATATCGTGCAGAGGATAGACAACAAAACTGCGCTCTTTTAGCCGCGGGTGGGGAACGGTCAGTCGCGGTAAGTCGATACGGTCCCGCCCGTACAGTAAAATATCCAGATCGAGGGTGCGGGGGCCCCAGCGTATAGCGCGCACGCGCTTATGCCGCCGTTCGATCTGTTGTAGCCGGCCCAGCAAATCAAGGGGCGCGAGTGACGTTCCGATAGCAAGCACGGTATTCAGATAGTCCGGTTGCGGACCGGGCCCGACGGCTCGACTGCGGTATCTGGGAGCACAGTTCAGCAGTTTGGTGCCGGGTAAGTTTGCGATGGCCGCGGTTGCCGCGTCGAGTTGCTGTGCCCGGTCGCCAAGATTGCTGCCCATGCCGATAAAGACCGTGACGGCCATACTATGACGTCGAGCTCTGGTGATCCGGTTTTTTGCCGTGGCGTCTGCGTCGCCGTCGACGTCCAGGACCTGAAGAAGCGACCGCGTTCACCAGGGTTTGCCGGACATCCGAATTGGCTTCCTGGTATTCTGTCCACCAGCGCCCGAGTCCGTTCAGGTCTTCGCCCGCCTGCTCCCGCAACAACAAGAAGTCGTACCCCGCGCGGAATCTGGGCAGTTCCACCAGGCGGCTGGCGCGGTTACCGGTACGATTTGGCAGGCGCTGTTGCAGGTCCCATATTTCCCGCATTGGCAGTGTAAATCGGCGTGGCATGGTGATACGGTTTAGTTGCGCGGCGACCACTTCATTGGCTGCCTGCTGCGTGGCATAAACCGGTGTTTCACCGCCCGCGATCAGCCGATCGCGGGTGGCGCACAACGCCGGCCACAGCAGAGCGCCCAGCAAAAAAGCTGGTGTCACGCGCTGGCCATTGCGTACCCGCTTATCGGTGTTCACCAACGCCTGCTCAACAAAATTACGATTAAATGTCTGTTCTGCTCCAAAACTGGCGGTATTAACCGGAAACAGTTGCAAAAACAGGCCGTACTGATCCAGCAAGCGGAAGGTCGCCAACGCCTGACCGTTCATAAACAGCTTGAGAACTTCGTCGTAAAGTCGGGCGGATGCCACTTCGCCGAGCAGGTGGCCCAGTTCAAATATGGGTTGTGCGGTGGCTGAATGGATGGAAAATCCCAGTTTCGCGGCGAAGCGGCAGGCGCGCAACATACGCACCGGGTCTTCCCGGTAGCGGGTGGCAGGATCACCAATAATTCGCAGTACCCGCGCCTCGAGATCGGCCATGCCATTGGCGTAGTCGTACAGAGTGTTGTCAGTGGGGTTGTAGTACAGGGCGTTCACCGTGAAGTCGCGGCGACGGGCATCTTCTTCGATGGAACCGAAGACGTTGTCGCGCAACAACAAACCCTGATCCGATCTGTGGGAAAATTCGGCACCGATATCCCCGTTCTCGTCGTGCTGAGCCCGAAACGTAGTGACTTCGACGATTTCCCGACCACAACGCACATGCACGATGCGGAAACGACGTCCGATGATACGGGCCCGTCGACAGATTTTTTCCACCTGCTCGGGGGTGGCGTCGGTCGCGACGTCGAAATCCTTGGGGTGTAGACCGAGCAACAGGTCGCGCACGCAACCGCCCACGACGTAGACGCTAAACCCTGCCGCGGTTAATTGTTCGACCACCTGTAAAGCGCCGGGGCTTATATCGGACCGGGACAGATTATGCTTTTTCTGTTCAACGCCGTGTGGGAGCGCGGTCGTCGATACCGTCGCAGACCTGTTACCGCGAAAAAAGAAGTTGTGGAGCCGTTGTTTCAGCATTCAGTAATCACTGCGCTCTAGAACAAAAAACAGGCCGCAGTTTATCACAGGGCCTGCGACGAGTCGGGCTCAATCGGGTGAGAGAGCTCGCAGCGCGCTATGCGTCGGGCCGGGCGTGTACGTGTGCAAGATACGCGACCAGTAAAAAAGGGGCCAATGGCCCCTTCGTAATTAATATTATAGGCTGTTAGCGGTAGTCTCTAAAGACTGCTTTGCTACGCAGCAACTCATCCAGTCAGTTGTCCCGTTCTTTTTATTAGTATTGTTATTATATCGCTCGCTCATTATCGTTATAATTTGGCATTATGTTACCCGCGGGGCGACGGGTTTGGCAAAGGCTAACATTAGATCATTAAGTTATATCTATATATAAAATAGGAATTAAATCTCCCGTTCGCTCTCCGTCGGGGCGAGCAGGGCCATCTGTCGGGGGACAGCGTGCCGTTGCCAGTGCGGGACAGCCCAGCTCAACAATTCAGGAAGGGGCGCGCCGCGCAGCCCGGGGGGAGGGCTTTGACGTAACCACGCGAGGGCTGCAAAAACGGTCTGGCGAGCCTTGCCGGGAGATAATTCTCGCGCGCGGTTTTGCTTGCTCAATTTTTGTCCGCTGTGATTAAGTGCAACGGGTATATGGCCGTAACGCGGCTGGCGCAGCCGTAACTGCTGCATCAGGAACCACTGGCGGGGTGTTGAACTCAGCAGATCACTGCCGCGGACGACGTGGGTAATGCCCTGGTACCCGTCGTCGACGCTGACAGCGAGTTGATAGGCGATCAACTGATCGCGGCGGCGCACGGTAAAATCCCCCCCATTCAAGGACAGGTCCACCCGCTGCGGACCCTGAAAAAGATCGTCAAATTCAATGGCGGTGTCAGCGGGGGTGATCAGGCGCAGCGCCACACTGCCGTCTATTTCTAAATTGGCGCCGCGGCAGTGACCGTCATAAGTACCGTCCAATTGACGTAACCGCTGACGGCTGCAGTTACAGCCGTAAATCATTCCGGCCTGCTGGAGGCTGTCGATAGCCGTCTGGTAGGCGCCGGTGCGGCGACTCTGGTAAAGCACCGGTGCGTCCCACTCCAGCCCGTGCTGTTCGAGTTGGCGGAGAATAATGTCCGCGGCGCCGGGTGCTTCCCGAGGCGGGTCAATATCTTCGATGCGCACCAGCCAGCGACCATTGACGGCGCGGGCATCGAGATAGCTTGC